>URIN01000001.1 GCA_900547915.1 uncultured Clostridium sp.
CATATAGCAGCAAATGAATCCATAAATATCCATTATGTAAAGCAAACAATATAGTAATACAAAATTAAAAGAGTGAGCCCATAATAGTCTTGAAAATATAATCTTTTTTCCATTTCTTTTGAATTGAGATTGCCCTTTCAAGTATTGTTTTGCTCACCATATAATTTTTCCTCTGGAAAGTGCGGCAAATTAACACACTTTTCTATGATATCAATGATACTTTCAATAGAATCCCTACAATCATCGGCTATCCATTCCTTAACGATTGCTATAATGCCCTCTATGTAATAAGCAATATAATATTTCTGAATTTCATCAGGCACGTTGAATCTTTTTAGGATCGGTTCCAAAATATATTTTTTGAAATCCTTATATTGTATATGCACCTGCATACCATCAGGATTTCTGAAAGCGGCGCGATAAATCTTTTTATTGTCCCTAATAAATTGAAGGTACGGTTGCAAATATTCCTTGTTGATAAAAACAAGGTCTTTCAATTGCATATCATCTATATGATCAATCAGATCCTCTGCTTTTTGCTCAAAATATGACTGAAAGCGTTTATTTACAACTTCCATCGCTTCATTTGCTAAATCTGAAAGCGTTTCATAATGCAAATAAAAGGTAGACCTGTTTACTCCCGCTTTTTGGCAAATTTCTTTTATGGTAATATATTCTAAATCCTTTACTTCAAGTAAAGCGATAAGCGCCTCATCCATGAGGAGGGCGGTATTGAAATATTTACTTTCTGATTTGTTCATATGCCGCCCTCTGCACTTTCTTATTCTTCTTCACTGATTTCTTTCGCAAGCTGCATAATTTCAAACGCGTACTTTTGTTTTCCGCTGGCAAGTAACTTTTTGTAAATAGGATAATTTATGCAAACGCCGATAATCCCAATAATCCCAATTACAATTCCAACAGCCATAATAAAGCTGCTCCCGTCCCCGATTACTTTCATTGAAAGGCACAATCCGAGACCAAGCACAAGCGCCGTAACAACACCAAAGGTATAGGCGAAAATATTCGCCTTGCTCTTTGCTTTTCTGTCCAGCTTTTTCAAAGCGACAACCTTCGAAGTATCCTTCGGTGCATATTCGTTTGCAATTGCCTCTGCATAAATTCTATCTGTGTTCATAGTAATTTCTCCTTTGAATTGTATTTCAGCCTCAGCTGATAATACAATAATAGCTGATTTTGTTTTAAAACTGAACAACACGTTTTTTGTTTTGTGTCGATTTCAAAACGTTTTGGCTTCAGCCAAATTTTTCCTATAAACACTTGAGGCAATTTCATTATACCTTATTTGGCGGGATAATTATAGTTCTGTTTTAAAAATAAAAGTCTGCCGAAAGTATAATTCCTGTCATACTGCTCGTTTTAACGATAAAGTCAGGTATTTTTTGCGCAGTTTACAAAGCTTACGCTAACTGCGTAATCAATGGCAATCCACATAAGATTATACTTTTCCGGTGCGTTCCTCTTTTGCGAAATATATACTCCGTATAGGATTCCTTTTGGATTTTATAATGCAGTAAGGTGTTTTTTCACGCAATGTATCAGATAATTTCCTAAGTTGATAGTACTTTTTTCTTGCAGTAAAACTATTTACTCTACATATTTAAAAATTTGATAGCAAAATCATTCGATAAGTGTATGTGTTAAAGTAACCCCACGCAAACACCCCGTTACATGAATTTGGTTGCACTAAAAATGCAATTGCGGACAAAAAAAGAACCCCGAAAGCCCTGTATCTATCAGGGTTTCGGGGGTTTTGTATATCATTCCCACTCCACGGTTCCGGGAGGTTTGGAAGTGATGTCGTAGACAACGCGGTTAACGTGCTCGACCTCGTTTGTAATGCGGTTTGAGACTTTTGCAAGGATATCATAAGGTATCTTTGCCCAATCGGCAGTCATAAAATCATCCGTAGTTACGGCTCTGATAGCTATTAGGTGGTCATAAGTTCTATGATCGCCCATTACACCGACTGTCTGAACATTAGGAAGAACGCAGAAGAACTGCGCAAGATTTTTTTCATAACCGTTTTTAGCCATTTCATCACGAAGCACCCAGTCTGCTTCCTGAAGAACTTTTATCTTATCAGCGGTAAGTTCGCCGATAACACGCACGCCGAGACCTGGACCTGGGAACGGCTGACGCCATACAAGTTCCTTTGGAATACCGAGTTTTTCGCCGACGCGGCGAACCTCATCCTTGAAGAGGTCACAAAGCGGTTCAATAACGCCGAGAAATTCAACGTCCTTAGGCATTTCAACACGGTTGTGATGTGTTTTGATAACAGCCGCATCGCCTTTGCCGCTTTCGATACAATCGGGATAAATCGTACCCTGTGCAAAAAAGCCCTTATCTTTTTGCTTTCTTATCTCATCCCAGAAAACATTGAAAAATTCAGCGCCGATTATCTTCCTTTTCTGCTCAGGATCTGTAACGCCTTTAAGCGCTGCAAGGAATCTGTCTCCGCAATTTACACGAACGAAATTCATATCAAAAAGGCTTGTAAAAGTCTTTTCAACAAAATCGCCCTCATCTTTTCTCATAAGACCCTGATCAACAAAAACGCAGGTTAGTTGTTTGCCGACAGCTCTTGAAAGCAGACCTGCTGCAACTGAAGAATCAACGCCGCCCGAAAGGCCGAGAATTACGTTTTTATCACCTATCTGGGCACGAAGCTTTTCAACGGTAGTTTCAATAAAATTATCCATAACCCAGTCGCCGCTGCATTCACAAACCTCATAAAGGAAATTACGAAGCATCTGCATACCGTACTCACTATGAGTAACCTCCGGGTGGAACTGCACGGCATAAATCTTTTTCTGAGTATTCTGCATGGCGGCGCAGGGGCAATCATTTGTAAATCCTACAACTTCAAAGCCCTGAGGAGCCTCTGAAATATAATCTGTATGGCTCATCCACACAGTGCTGCTTTCAGGTACATCTTTAAACAGCGGAGATTTTTTTGCATGGAGTTCAATCTTGCCGTATTCGGAAACAGGTGCTGTTTCTACCTTTCCGCCCAACATCCAAGCAATTAGCTGGCAGCCATAGCAGATACCGAGCACCGGCACACCAAGTTCAAGTATTTCCTTTGTATAATGCGGAGAGCTCATATCATAAACGGAATTTGGCCCGCCTGTAAAAATTATACCCTTGTAGCCATTCTTTTTTATATCTTCAAGCGGCGTAGTATAGGGCAGGATTTCAGCGTAAACATTGTTATCACGCACACGGCGCGCAATAAGCTGGTTATACTGCCCACCGAAATCAAGAACAAGAATCTTTTCCATAAAAACCTCCCTGAGCAACAAATTATTTTTAGGAATATTATTATATACAATTTATGCGGTTATTTCAAGACAGTAACCGAGTTAAAACAAAAATGCAAATAGATTTTGGCGTACTTAATGACTCTTTCAATGTTGACAGAGCAAAAAGCAGATGATATACTGAAACTGCGACACAAAAAGTTAACAGGCATATAGTTGAGGTATGTTTTTTTTATTTCGGTAAAAACGCATGCCGTTTTAGCATACTTGATTATATGCTTTTGGATTTTTTGTGTCGCAGCAAAGTGGGGCAATGCGTTTTTCGTGCGCAGCTCCGGCTGCGCATTTTTTATTGCCTAATTTTAGGGGGTAGCAACAAAACGGAACTTAATGAAATTGAACTTTATGACTATGAGCTTGAAAGGAAATTACCAATAAAAGAGTTTTTGGCAGATGAAACTGATGAAGAAATCGAATATTATATTGATTTAAAGGCTCATCAAATAATTGAGGAACTCCGCTCAAACTCTCCTTATCAAACTGTAAAAGACACAATTTTAGACAGCAAATTATTTATATCAGAAGATTTTTACAATCAATTACTCTTCCACAAAATGGAGAAGTCAGAATATCTAAAAGAAATGATTTTTAAAAGGGAAGAGACTAAACTAAACGAAAAGAGGCTTTAATTATGAAGAAAAAAGTTATAATTATTTCTGTTGTGGCAATAGTTGTTATAATAGCAGCAATTTGCGTTGGCGTTGCAACTACTTCAAAAAAAGACAACAAAGAGACAACAACAGAAAACAGCACTGTTTTTGAAACGGTAACAGACGAAAATGGGGAGGCTGTCACCAATGAAAGCGGTGAAGCTGTAACTGAAGTATACGAGAAAGTTCCTGTTGTTGATGAAAACGGTAATGTGGTAAAAGATGAGAACGGTCAAACTGTTACAAAGAAAGTATCGGCGGCAAGTAGTTCTTTAGGCAACAACTCAAACGGAACTGCAAAAAGCCCAAATTCAAACAGTGGCAGTTCAAGCAGTAACACAACAAAGCCAAGTTCCGGTAATTCTTCAACATCCTCAAAACCGGCAACAACTGCAAAGCCTGAGACCACGACCTCTAAGCCAACAACAAAACCCGAAACAACAACCTCAAAACCGACGACAACAAAACCGGCAGTATCTTATGATATAGATTATTTCGTAAATTATGCAATTAGCTATGGCAAATCAATCGGTCTGAAATATGATAGCAGTATAACTCCCGAAACTGGAAGCTGGGATATGCCGATGTCTGGAAACTTTCCACAAATTACAGAAAAAGACAGAGAATACTATGAAAGCGGCATTCAAACCAGATGTAATAGAATTAAAAGAGAAATAGGAGACGGCGCGATTTTTTGGGTATATGCAAGTAATCTCGATTTTGACGGCAATCCAATGGCAAAAGGAAGATATTATTTATACATTGGATACTAAAAATCACATTGAAGAAGAGCTCAGGCTGAGTTATACGGACATATAAATGACAATAAAACAAAAAAACATACAACTGCAATACTTTTCAAAGCACAAAAACCTCCGCTGAAAACAGCGGAGGCTTTTATATTATTACTTATTTCTGTAAATGATTGCTTCTCTTTCAGGACCGTTTGATACCATAGTTATCGGGTGACCGATCTCTTTTTCAATAAACTCAACATAATCCCTTGTTTCCTGAGGAAGTTCATCATAATTTCTGATACCCTTAATATCACAGTGCCAGCCCTTTAATGTTTTATAAACAGGCTTGCATTTTTTGAGAGACGGAGTTGTTGGGAAGTATTTAATTACTTCGCCGTTAAGCTCATAACCTACGCACACCTTGATCTCCTCAAGATATGAAAGGCAGTCAAGGGCGGTCATAACTACCTGTGTTGCGCCCTGACACTCAACACCATAGCGTGTTGCAACGCAGTCAAACCAGCCTACGCGGCGCGGACGACCTGTTGTGGCACCGAATTCGCCTTTATCACCGCCGTGGATACGAAGTTCCTGAGCTTCATCTTCATCAAGAATTTCTGAAACGAACTCGCCTGCGCCGACAGCGCTTGAATATGCCTTTGTAACTGTTACGATATCTTTTATCTGGTTTGCAGGAATACCTGCGCCCACACAGCCGTAACCGGCAAGTGTTGAAGAAGAAGTTACCATCGGGTAAATACCGAAATCGGGGTCTTTAAGAGTGCCGAGCTGACCCTCAAGAAGGATCTCCTTGCCCTCTTTGAGAGCATTCTGAATATATGTATGTGTATCGCATACAAAAGGCTCGATTTCCTTTTTGTATTCCATACAGATATTATAAAGCTCCTCTTCATCAAGCAGAGGTTTATTGTAAACATACTTCAGTGTAAGATTTTTGAGAGTACAGATATTTTTAAGTTTTGCTTTGAGCACTTCATCATCAAAAAGTTCATTTACCTGAATACCGATTTTAGAATATTTATCGGAAAAGAACGGGGCAATACCGCTTTTTGTTGAACCGAAAGCTGCTTTACCAAGGCGCTCTTCCTCGTACTCATCAAATTTAATATGATAGGGCATAAGAATTTGGCAACGCTCTGAAACAAGAAGTTTTGGATTAAGACCCGCTTTTTTAATCTCGTTAAGCTCATTAATGAACTTATCAATATCGAGCGCAACGCCGTTTCCTATGATGCAGACGGTGTTTTCACTGCAAACGCCGCTTGGCATAAGGTGAAGCGCAAATCTGCCGTGTTCATTTATAATTGTGTGGCCCGCATTGGCGCCGCCCTGAAAACGGATTACTATATCCGCTTGCTGCGCGAACATATCGGTAATTTTGCCTTTACCCTCATCGCCCCAGTTGGCACCTACTATTGCTCTAACCATAATTCAAATTCTCCTATCACTAAAATACGAAAGCATCAGCTTTTCGTTTATTACGCACAAAACGGGAACGGGGCTGTCAGGCTCCATTCCCTGTTTGATTATATCCCATATCAAAAATCAAGTCAATAAATAAGACTTAATTAAGTGGACTTTTTTCCTGCTCCTGCGGTTTTCCGACAGTTACGGTATCCTTATTAAGACGCATTATAGGTATCATAAGACCCGGAAGACCCGTCATAGACGCAACGGTGTTGACAGTCATTCTCACAAACGGAAAAAGCTGATCAAATGACTGAGTGTGAATATCCGGCTTTTCATCGCCCTCTTCAAAAGTAAATTCTGCAACCATTTCAAGGCGCATTTCAAATGGGTTCAGGTCAGAATCAGTAATTCTGAATTCAACTATGCCGACACATTTTTTAGCGTCATCCATATAATTGACATTGTATTTCACCTGATTCTGAAGCTTAAGCTGAACGCCGGGTTTTACCCTGTTTTCAATCTCAAGTTTATTTACTTTATAACCTTTCAGCTGTACCAAAGCAATACCTCCCACAATTTTTATCTGAACGAGCTGTATATCTGCCCGTTGCTCATATCCACGTCTTTATAATACGCCAATTCTGCAATATTTACAATTTGATATCCTCGCGAAACGAGTTCCGGCACGAACATTTGCACTGCCTCTGCGCTTGTTTTGTAAATATCGTGCATAAGCACAACATCCCCGTCATCAGCAGCATACAAAACATAGTTTTTTACCTTTTCGGCATTCTTATACTTCCAGTCGTTTGTATCAACATTCCAAAGGCATATAGGAGCATCTGCGTTCTGCTTTATAGTATCAGAAAGATAACCGCCCGTAGGTCTGAATGCCGACGGATAATAACCGGTAGCGTCCTTTATTGCGTTTATTCCGTTTTTGATATCTTCCGCCGTTACATCATTACCGTAATGGCTGTGGTCATATGTATGATTTCCCAGCTGACAACCAAGCTGAACCATTCTTTTTGCACAGTCAGCATTGCCCTGATGAGAAAGGCGGTTTGCAACCATAAAGAATGTTGCGGAACCGTTATTTTGCTCAAGAGTATCAAGTATTACAGAAGTAGTTCTGCTGTTTGGGCCGTCATCAAATGAAAGTGCTATCATCGGCTTGGAAGGGTCAAGATCCGTTCTTATGTAAAACGGCGCGTTCAAAACAGTTACCTTGCATGTTGCCGTTTTGCCGTTGTAAGTTTTCGCAGTAACGTTTGCAACACCCTCAGAAACCGGTATCAGCTTTGAACCCTCAGTCTTGAGCACCTGCGTATTATCAGAATCTATATATATCATTTTTGACGCACTGCCGGTCGGAACGGTTGGTTTTAAATATTTTTCAGTGCCGATATAAATTGTTTTCTCATTTGAAGGAAGCTGAATCGTTTCAGGTGCAGCAAGAACGCTGACTTTTGTGTTTGCTGAAAGTCCGTTATAGCTTTTTACACTCAGATCAGCTGTTCCTTGGGCAACTCCGATAACATTTCCGGCACTGTCTACGCCCAGAACATTGGGGTCTGACGAGGTAAATTCAAAACCTGTATTGAGTTCGCTGCCTTCAACGTTAATAACAGGCATGTATTTTTCTCCGATTCCGATAGAAAAATCGCTTTCTGAGAATGAAAGTGCTGTAGGAGCATCTTCAACACAGACTGTAAATTTTGATGTTCCGACTTTAACGAGCGCAGTTCCTTTTGCAACGGCCTTGAAAACGCCGTTAGAATCAACAGTTACAACATCTTTGTTATAACTTTTGAAATGAACTATATTCTCGCTTTGAACAGGATATTCGTATTCCTGACCGACTCCGAGCACCATTGTTCTGCCGTTTACGTAAACAGTATTTGCATTGACATTACGGTCTACGATTACAGCCACAAACGATATTAAGAGCAGAACCGCCAAAAAAACGGCAGCGCATTTTATGCTTACTGATTTTTTCCGCGTAGCAAACATAAATCAATTCTGCCTCCTGACAATCTCATACTCGCCGCCGTCGGGGCAGAAATACCTGCACTTTCCTCTGCTTAGGCTCTGAGTAACCTCTGCATACTCATCCTCATCCAAAAGGGCATTGCAATATTCCTCTCCGCTTTCTTCATCACATATATACCAGCGGCAATTCTCGCATAAAAAATCCACTTTTATTCATCTCCGTAAAAAAGCGGATAATAAATTATATTATCTGCAATGATTATTATACATTGATGATTTCACAATATCAATAAGCATTTATGTCATATTTTTAACAAATCCGTTAATATTTTTGTGTATTTTTAAAATTAGGAAATTAATGGCAAAAAAATACAAATATAAGTTGTAACAAGCAGAAAAAAGCAATAATAAATCGAACCAAAAAGAAAATCGCGCTGCATAAGGGGAAACCCTTATACAGCGCGTGTAATTTAATTATTTGTCAAGGTTTGACTTAACAGTATTGAGTTCATCCGCAAGCTCTTTCGGAAGTGTGTCGCCGAATTTAGCATAAAGCTCTTCAACGCCCTTGAGTTCTTCTTTCCAAGCATCCTTATCAACGTCAAGGATGTTTTCAAGATCTTCCTTAGTCATATCAAGACCTTCAAGGTTGATATCCTCAGCCTTAGGAAGGTAACCGATAGCTGTTTCAACAGCGTCTACCTTGCCCTCGCAACGGTCGATAATCCAGTCAAGAACACGAAGGTTATCGCCGAAACCGGGCCACAGGAAGTGACCTTCGTCATCCTTACGGAACCAGTTAACATTAAAGATCTTAGGAGCCTTATCCTCATCAAGAGTCTCGCCGATCTCAATCCAGTGCTTCCAATAATCGCCCATGTTGTAGCCGCAGAACGGAAGCATAGCCATCGGGTCACGACGAACAACGCCTACTGCGCCTGTAGCTGCAGCAGTTGTTTCAGAACCCATGATTGAACCTACGAATACACCGTGATTCCAGCTCTTTGACTGATATACCAGCGGAGTGAGCTTAGCACGACGGCCGCCGAATACAAATGCTGAAATCGGAACACCCTGCGGATTTTCAAATTCTGAAGAGATGCAGGGACAGTTAACTGCAGGAGCAGTAAATCTTGAGTTGGGATGAGCACCCTTTTCGTCTGACTCTTTGCCGTTCCAGGGTTCGCCCTTCCAGTTGATTGCGTTGGTTGGCGGGTTATCATCAAGGCCTTCCCACCAAACTGAGTTGTTGTCAAGATCATGGCAAACGTTGGTGAAGATTGTGCCCTTCTTAGTAGCAGCAAGAGCGTTCGGGTTTGATTTCTCATTTGTGCCGGGAGCAACGCCGAAGAAACCGTTTTCAGGGTTGATAGCATAAAGTCTGCCGTCAGGACCTTTTCTTATCCAAGCGATATCATCGCCTACGCACCAAACTTTATAGCCCTTCTTCTTATATCCCTCGGGAGGAATAAGCATTGCAAGGTTTGTTTTACCGCAAGCACTCGGGAAAGCAGCGCAGATGTATTTGATATCGCCGTCCGGCTTCTCAACGCCGAGAATGAGCATATGCTCTGCCTGCCACATCTCGTTTTTACCGAGATAAGAAGCTATACGAAGAGCAAAGCACTTTTTACCAAGAAGAACGTTTCCGCCGTAAGCTGAGTTAACAGAGATAATGGTGTTATCCTCAGGGAACTGGCAGATCCATCTCTTTTCGGGATCAACATTACACTTGCAGTGCATGCCGCGTACCCAGTCATTTGAATCTCCGAGAGCATCAAGAACTTTCTTGCCTACTCTTGTCATAATATTCATGTTGAGAACAACATAGATAGAATCTGTGATCTCGATACCGATCTTTGAAAACGGTGAACCAACAGGACCCATTGAATAAGGGATGATATACATTGTTCTGCCCTGATATGAATCCTTTGCAATGTCATAAAGCATTTCATAAGCCTTAACGGGATCCATCCAGTGGTTTGTGGGGCCTGCATCTTTTTCTTCACGTGAGCAGATAAGAGTTCTGTCCTCTACACGGGCAACGTCGTTAACCGCTGTTCTGTGAAGATAGCAGTCAGGAAGCAAATCCTCGTTGAGCTTAATCATTTCGCCTGTTTCAACAGCTTCTGCCTTAAGGGCGTCAATCTGCTCTTTTGAGCCGTCAATCCACATAATCTTGGAGGGCTTGAGAAGTTCTACTTTCTCGTCAAGCCACGCAAGGAGTGATGGATTTTTTGTAAGATTAGTTTCCATATTTATTCTCCTTTATTAATTATTAACAATTTCAGGACAAAGAGCCCCAGGCTCATTTGTCATTAATATTATACCAACTATTTTTTGAAATTCAATAGTGATACTATACTAATTCACTAAAATTTAACGATATCTATTGGCATATTTGCATAAGCATTTAGATTTGAAGATGCACGCACACCGCTTTTATACTCATAAAAACCCTGTGCCGCAACCATTGCTCCGTTATCACCGCAATAATTGAGTTCAGGCTTATAAAGCTTTATTCCGCGCTTTTTGCAAAACTTTTCACACTCGCTTCTAAGCAAAGAATTTGCCGAAACGCCGCCCGCAAGCACAATCTTTTTATAACCAAAATCCAAAGCCGCTTTTTCAAGATTACCTGCAAGGCAGTCCACAACCGCTTTTTGATATGAAGCGGCAAGGTCTGCGGTATTAATCTCAATACCTTTCTGAGCCGAATTGTGGATAGTGTTTATTACTGACGTCTTAAGACCGCTGAAAGAAAAGTCATAAGGCGCCCCGTCAACTCTGGGGTGAGGAAAATGATAAGCCTCCGGATTGCCCTGCGGACTTATCTTATCTATACTGACGCCGCCGGGATACGGCAGACCCATAGCTCTGCCCGCTTTGTCTAGCGCCTCGCCCGCCGCGTCATCACGGGTCTTTCCGATTATTTTATAATCTGTATAACTGTTTACAGCAACTATGTGTGAATGGCCGCCGCTGACAACAAGGCTTAAAAACGGCGGTTCCACATCACTTGTGAGATAATTTGACGCAATATGTGAACGAAGATGATGAACGGGCACAAGCGGCTTATCTGCCGAAACGGCAAGGCCCTTTGCAAAGCTTACGCCTACAAGAAGGGCGCCGATAAGACCGGGGGCAAATGTTACCGCCACGGCTTCTATATCATCAAGAGAGCAGCCTGCATCCTCAAGCGCCTGAGCAACAACACCGCTGATTGCCTCTGCATGGCGGCGTGAAGCTATCTCAGGCACAACGCCTCCGTAAAGTTTATGCTCCTCCAAAGAGGAAGCTATAACATTAGATTTTACAATTCTTCCGTTTTCAACAACGGCGGCCGCTGTTTCATCACAAGAGGATTCAATTCCCAGTATCAGCAATGTTATTACCTCCTTTTACAGCGTCTCTTTTCATAAGCACTGCATTTTCCTCGGGGTCTGAATAATAGTCTTTGCGAACGCCGGTATCATAAAACCCCATTGAGCGGTAAAGTGATATGGCAGGGGCATTGCTCTCCCTGACATCAAGGAAAACATCGCCGTCAACATTCTCAAGGCTCTTACTCAGAACTGCGCGGGCTATTCCTCTGTTTCTGTACTGTGGCAGAACGCCAACACGCACGATGTCTGCTTCACCTGTGAGAGCATAGAGCCCCACAAAGCCAACAGCCGTACCGTTTTCAACAGCTATATAAAACTGAGAAAATTCATTTTTTAATTCGGCGGCAATAGATATCTCATTCCATGGCTTTGAAAAACAAGCCTTTTCTATTTCCGCAACATCTTTTATATATTTTTCAGATAATTTTACAATTTCCATAATCTTATTAATGTGAATCGTACCAGGTTTTTCCTATCTTTCCGTCCGCAACAAGACGCACGCTTAGTTTGCAGGCGTTTTCCATTTCTCTTGTTACTATCTTCAGCGCCTTATCCGCTTCATCTGCAGGAGACTCAACAATGAGTTCATCGTGCACCTGAAGTATCAGACGTGATTTCATATTTTCCTTTTCAAGGCTGTCACAGACACGTATCATTGCAATTTTAATAATGTCCGCTGCCGTACCCTGAATCGGCATATTTCTTGCTACTCTTTCACCGAAAGCTCTCATCATATGATTTGATGACGCCAGTTCCGGCAAGTAACGTCTGCGGTGGAAAAGAGTTTCTGCATAGCCGTTATCCTTGGCAGTTTCTATCATTTTATCCATATAATCCGCAACGCCGCTGAAATGGTGAAGATAGCCGTTTATATAATCTTTTGCCTCTTTTACCGAAACGCCGATATCCTTTGCAAGACTGAAAGCGCCGATGCCGTAAACAATACCGAAATTTACCGCCTTGGCACGTGAGCGCAGGAGCGGAGTTACCATTTCGGGCGGCAGATTAAACACCTGAGCCGCTGTTGTCTTATGAATATCCTCGCCGTTATTGAAGGCATTTATCATATTTTCGTCATTAGCAAGGGCGGCAAGAACCCTGAGTTCAATTTGACTGTAATCGGCGTCAATAAGAGTTGAACCGCTTTCAGCAACGAAAAAGCGGCGCATTTCTCTGCCGAGTTCCGTTCTGATAGGTATATTCTGAAGATTGGGTTCAAGTGACGAAATTCTGCCCGTGCGTGTTTCTACCTGATTAAACGAAGTGTGTATCCTGCCGTCTGCCTGAATAACTTTGAGCAATCCGTCACAATAAGTTGATTTCAGCTTTGCAAGACTTCTGTATTCAAGTATAAGCTTAACGATGGGGTAATCGGGAGCAAGTTCCTCGAGTACCTCCGCTTTTGTGGAATAACCGCTTTTCGTCTTTTTCTTACACGGTATCTTCATATCCTCAAACAGCACAATGCCGAGCTGTTTAGGCGAATTAACATTGAATTCTTTGCCCGCCTCGCTGTAAATCTGAGCAATCAGCTCATCTATTCTGCTTCCAAGACGGTTTCCGAAATCCTCGATACCTTTTTTGTCAACGGCGAAACCTGCAATCTCCATTTTTGCAAGAACACGGGCAAGCGGAAGTTCGATATTATTAAGAAGTTCTGTCTGATCAGCCTCTTTTAGAAGAACATCCGTCTTTTCGAAAAGTCTTTTCAGCACAGCCGCATAAAGAGCGTTCTTATTTTCATCACCGCCCTCAGGCAACGAGATACCATATTCAAGGCAGAGGTGGTCTATATCGTAATTGCTGTCTGACGGGCGCAGCAGATATGCGGAGAGCATAAGATCACCGCAGACATTTTTGCAGTCTGTGCCGAGAGTTGCGGCAAGGCGGTGAAGATATTTTGAGTTATATGAATATTTGCGGCAATCGCTTTCACACAGTTTTTTTACGAAATCCTCAAAGCCGTCATCTGACGCCGCAATTGTGCTTACAGTATCGCCATTTGCGAAATACATACGTGAAACTTCGTTATTCTCAATATCGAAAGTAAAATAGATATCATCATCTAAAGTGAAATTACCCGGATTTTCTATCTCTTTTACCGTAACAGTGATTTTTTCTTCCTGATATTCGGGCTCAACAGCCTGCTGTGTATTCAGATTGAATTTATCTATAAGACTGTAAAGTTCATACTTTGCAAGAAGCATTGCCGCGCCGGAATTATCACCGGGTATATACGAATTTATATCCGTATCAACGGGCGCGTTTGTGCGGATAGTGCCAAGATCAAGAGAAAGATATGCCTTGTCCTTGTCTCTGGCGAGTTTTTCACGCACACCTCTTTTAATATCTATTTCTTCGAGATTTTCATAAATATAATCAATATTATGAAATCTCTGAATAAGATCAAGGGCTGTTTTTGCTCCAACACCCGCAACACCGGGAATATTATCGCTCGAATCTCCTTGCAGCGCTTTGACCTGAATAAGTTCTGCAGGTGTTACTCCGTACTCTTCCATAATGACATTCTCATCATAGATATCAGTTACAGGTCTGCCGGCCTTTGTATGGGCAAGCAAAACCTTTACTCCGCCGTGGGCAAGCTGGAGAGAGTCTCTGTCGCCAGTAGCAATAAAACACTCATTGCCTGCCGCTCTGCATGCTTCAGCCAGAGTTCCGAGTATATCATCTGCTTCCCAGCCTTCACACTCAACGGTCTTTATCCCTAACGACTTAAGAATATCCTTTAAAATCGGCATCTGCATTCTAAGTTCATCCGGCATTGCGTGCCTGCCTGCTTTATATTCAGAAAACTTTTCATGTCTAAACGTAGGTGCATGAACATCAAAAGCCACGCCGATTGCATCCGGCTGAGAAATTTCCTTTAATTTCAGAAGAATATTAAGAAAGCCATACACTGCGTTTGTATAAATACCGCTTTTAGTGGAAAGAAGTTTAATACCGTAAAATGCTCTGTTTATGATGCTGTTTCCATCCAGTACAAGAAGTTTCAATAAAATCACCTGCCAGAAAATCTATTGTTTTCAGCCTTTAAAAAACCGGCTTTCATTAGGATACCCAGTGAAAGCCGGCAATGCAATAATAATCAGTCTGTAATGCCCTTGGCGCCGTCTTTATCAAACATACAGCACGCCTCAACCATAATTGAAATACCCGCTTCAATTGCTTCCGGTCTAAGATTTTCCGGAGTATCAAGACGAGTGTGGTAATATCTCGGCGGGGCAGGATCCATAGCTGCAAATCCCGTTGCGGGAATTCCGCGCTGAGTAAATGCCGCAGCGTCCGAACCGCCTATGTAAATAGATTCATACTTAACATCGAATCCGCAGTTTGCACTTGCATCATGCATAAGCACTTTTGCGCCCTCATGGTGCTGAAGGGTGCCAGAAAGGTCTTTATGATAAACTGCCATAGTTTCAAGATCTCTGAACGTATCTATTGCAACAACACATGTCGGAATATCTTTAAGTTCTTTCTCATGAGCCTTTGCAAATGCTTTTGCTCCGCGCAGACCAGCTTCTTCAGAACCTGAGCAAACAAGCATTACTTCAGTGTTTTCGAAGCGGATACCTGCCTCGGCAAGCGCTTTGATTGTAGCCATACCTACATAACAGCCCGAAAGGTTGTCAGAAGCGCCGGGAACGGATTTAGTCCAGCTCTGGAAGAAAAGGAACGCAAACTCAAACGGAATGAAAACACAGGAAACAACAAAAAATGTTATAAAGAACCATTTAGCGCTTTCAATACTCATTGCCGCGCTGCCCTTGCCTGCGATTATGCAGATAAGTGCGAAAACAGTGTCAATAACGAGACCTACAACAGCAGGAATCTCTACAAAGAGTTTTGCCTGAAGGCCACCTATAAGATAGTTAAGAGTCCATTCAAACTGTGAATCGGAATGACCTATCATCACAAATCTTTTCTTTACTTCCCCTGACGGTTTTCTTACCGCAACCATATTGTGTGAAGTTTGCTTGGGGAAAAGGAAATCATCAAACTGCTTATACATAAGAAACTCGAAAACGAGAGGAATAAACGCAAGAATGCAGAGAATAAACGCCGCTATTGGGCTTGCAAACCAGTTTACGAACACGCTTGCGATACCGCAGGCAACCGTAAACGGAATAAATCCCATAAATCCCTGACGGTGAAGAGTGAAATCTTCAATTCTTGTTTCTTCGCAGTAGTTTTTCATATCTTTCTGGAACCACTGCTGAGCACGGTACTCTTCAGGTGAGCCGGGCTTTCTGGGGCCGATTTTGTTACAAATTTTTGTAATTCCTTTTACGGCATATTCGGTCTGACGTTTTATATCAAAATCCTTGCCGTATTCGAGTGCGATTTTCATACTCAAATGCTCCTAAATATTATGATGTACTATTTTAACATATTAAGCACCGTTTTACAACTCAGATTATAAACAAATTATAAACCGATACAAAATTTGTGCTTATGATAGATGATGAATAAATATGCCCGAAAGCAATTTAGGCTCGAACCAAGTAGATTTCGGCGGCATTATTTCACCTGCATCGGCTATTGCCATAAGTTCCTCAACCGTTGTGGGATACATTGAAAAAGCAAGTTTCATATCTGTATTTGCCCTTTTTTCAAGTTCGCCAAGGCCTCTTATTCCGCCTATGAAATCAATTCTTTCATCATTTTTCGGGTCTTTTATACCGAGAACCGGATCAAGCAGATTATTCTGCAACACTGAAACATCAAGAGCTTCAACCGGGTTGAAATCATTTATTATCTTTTCATTTGCTTTAAGTGAATACCACTGCCCGTCAAGATACATTCCGAAAGTATGCTTTTCAGACGGAGAATAGGGTTTATCCTGCTTTTTTACTTCAAATGAATCCGATATTCTTCCGATAAATTCAGAGGGTGAAAAACCATTTAAATCCTTTACAACTCTGTTGTAATCCATAATACGCAGATCGGAATCGGCAAAAGCCACAGCAAGGAAAAAGTTGAACTCCTCATCCCCCGTATAATTGCTGTTTTCGTATCTCTTCATCTGACCAACACGCACGGCGGATTCGCACCTGTGATGACCGTCCGCTATATAAAACGCTTTTACAGATCCAAAAAGTTCATTCAAGCGGGAATTAATATCATCATTGTCAATGACCCACACCGTCTGAAGGGCGCCTGCCGCTTCAAAATTATATACAGGTTTGTTTTTCCTGGCGAAATCATTTATTATCTGCGTTATTTCATCATTTTTTCTGTAAGTCAGAAAAATCGGACCGGTATTCGCATTTGTTACACTAACATGGCGAATTCTGTCTGCTTCTTTTTTAGCAAGTGTTTTTTCGTGCTTTTTGATTACGTTATTCATATAATCATCTATTGAAGCACAGCCAGCAATACCCGTCTGCACTCTGCCGTTCATTTCCTGGCGGTAAATATAAAAGCACGGCTTTTCATCCTGAACAAGTGCGCCGGTATTTTCAAGATTTAAAAGGTTTTCCCTAGCCTTTTCATACACATCTTTTTCGTATGGACTTTTTCCCGGGGGAAAATCTATTTCCGCTCTGTCCACATGCAAAAACGACAGAGGGTTTGAGCGCACAGCCTCACGTGCCTCATCACTGCTCATAACATCATAGGGCAGTGCGGGAATAAGGCGCTGGTATTTTTCAGCAGGTCTAAACGCTCTGAAAGGTCTAAATACAGCCAAAATATTGCCTCCCGATTATTTCTGGTTTTTTTCGTATATTATTCTGAGTCCCTCAAGCAGCAGATTATCATCCACTGTTACGGGAATTCTGAGTTCTTTTGCAATAGCGCCTCCAAGGCCTCCGGTTATAACAACAGTTGCTTTCTCTCCAAGTTCTTCTTCAAAGCGCAACACCATACCTTCAATAAGTGCAGCAGTTCCTATTACAGATCCGCACTTCATAGCATCAATAGTGTTTGCGCCTATAATTTTTGACGGCGCGGATATATCTATCTGCGGAAGTTGCGCAGTACCGCTTGACAAAGCGTTTATGGCTGTTTTAACTCCGCACATGATGGCACCGCCGAGGTGTGCGCCTGTTTTGTCTATTACAGATGCAGTGGTTGCCGTGCCGATATCAAAAAGAATTGCAGGGAGTTTATATTTATTTATTACTGCTACATCGCCTGCAACAAGATCAGCACCCATTTCAGCGGGATTGTCAAGCTTAATGTTAAGGCCTGTTTTTATTCCCGGACCTACAACGATAAGCTCAGCGCCGCATATCATTTCAACTGCTCTTTTAATAGTGCGCACGAGAGCGGGAACAACGCTTGATATTACGCCGCCCGTAATTTCACACACACCGTTCAAATCAAGGAATGTTCTGAGTTTCATTGAGAACTCAATGTCCGTTTCTCCCGTATTTGTTGAAAGCCTGCCGCTGCAGACAAGTTTATCGCCGTCCCACACGCCTAAAACCGTGTTTGTATTTCCGACATCCACAACAAGAATCATAATAAACAAACCGCCTTTCAGCAGCGCCCAAGCGCCGCAGCATCAATAAAAACTATTATATTATACTTTTATCACAAAGTAAAGAAAAAAGCGGTTCGGTAATACCGAACCGCTCAAAATAAAAAAGAATATTTATCGATTGTTGCAAAAATCACTGTTTATCTGAAAAGCACGTAAAAATATGTGCGCCCGTTTGAATTCATATTTGAGTACTCCGTGCCTGAAACAGCCGTAATAGTATTTGACACCACAAGATCACTGCCTGAAATACTTATGCCTGGCATACTGCCCCTTGTTGCCATAAATGCGGCATAGCTGTAACTTGCTTTATTTGTAAAATCCGTTTCCTGCCACGGTTTATTGAGGCAATAAGCAAATCCGAAACTCGGTTTGAACGGGCAGTTTGTTACTATTGTTTGGTTCTCTTTGCCGTTACCGAAATACACACCCATAAAATATGGCTGATCAAACTTTTCTCTGTCCTCTGCTGAAAGATGGCTTTTAAGGTCGGCAGTGTGTTCCGAAGCAAAATTATCTATCTTTTCATTATCCGAGTTAAAATCAGTTCTCTGCGGTTTATCTGTTCCGAGCCAGCTTGACAATCCTAAAAAAGAGGTTTGGTTTGTAGCGCTCAATATTAACTCCTTGCCTTTCTCCCACAAAAATCATTTCAGCACGCAGGTG
>URIN01000002.1 GCA_900547915.1 uncultured Clostridium sp.
ATCTTACGAAGCGCGGAATTAGGCTTTTTAGGTGTAGCAGTCTTTACTGCTGTGCAAACGCCGCGCTTCTGAGGAGAGCAGTTATCGTTCATAACATTCTTCTTTGTGTTAAGGCTCTTCAAAAGTGCCGGCGCCTTCGCCTTTTTCTCTACAGACTTTCTGCCTGTTCTTACTAACTGATTAAAGGTAGGCAATAGTTTATATCTCCTTTCTGTAATATTTATGCGCATCATGTGCGCATAAGCCGACGCTCTTACATATATAAAAGCGCCCGTTTACACGCACATATTGAGGCGGGCATAAAGCCTGCCTCAATATTTTGTGCATTAGTGCCAAAATAATTAAAAATATTTGTTAAATGTGCCGTTTTTCCACTCGCACAATTATCAAGTATATCACTCAGTAGCACTATTTGTCAATAGCTTTTGAAGCTGTTCGAGATTTAAAATTTCCTCCGAGCCCTCTGAAGAAAGATAGCTTGGAATAACATCAACATCACGGAACACATCCATACCTGTGCCGGCGGGAACGAGTTTACCGATGATAACGTTCTCTTTAAGACCGATAAGCGGATCAACCTTACCCTTGATAGCGGCATCAGTAAGAACTCTTGTTGTTTCCTGGAATGACGCAGCTGAAAGGAATGAATCTGTTGCAAGTGATGCCTTTGTGATACCCATAAGAACAGGAATGCGTGTTGCTTTTTTAAGACCTGTTTCACCGGCAGCAATTCTGGCATCAATTATATCATTAGCTTCCTCAACAGTTGCAACATCAACCATTGTTCCTGAAACAAGATCTGTATCACCTGCATCGTCAACCGTGCACTTCTTAAGCATCTGACGAACGATAACCTCAATGTGTTTATCGTTGATATCAACACCCTGTGTACGGTAAGCAAACTGAACTTCCTGAATAAGGTAATTATAAACAGCTTCTTCACCGAGAATGGCAAGAATGTCATTCGGGTTCTTAGAACCGTAAGTGAGTTCCTGACCCTTAACAACATGAGCGCCTTCTGTGATTTCCTCACGAATTCTAAAGCCGTAAGGAACAAGATATTTCTTTTCCTCAAGTGTGTCGCTGTTTGTAACAACGATATGCTGAGCCTTTTTTACTTCCTCAAATCTGACAGTACCGTCAATTTCAGAAAGGATAGCATACTGCTTCGGCTTTCTTGCCTCGAAAAGTTCCTCAACTCTGGGAAGACCCTGTGTGATATCTTCACCGCCTGCGATACCGCCGGTATGGAACGTTCTCATTGTAAGCTGTGTACCGGGCTCACCGATTGACTGTGCAGCTATGATGCCGACTGCCTCACCAACCTGAACAGGTTCATTAAACGCAAGGTTTGAACCATAGCACTTGCGGCAAACACCGTGGCGTGATTTACATGTGATAAGTGAGCGAATCTTAACTTCCTTGATTCCGGCAGAAACAATCTTATCTGCTGTTTCTTTGGATATCATTTCGTTAGGTGTTGCAATAACCTCACCTGTATTCGGATCTACAACGTCATTGAGCGGGAATCTGCCTATAAGACGTTCGTTAAGAGATTCAAGTTCACGGTTACCGTCCATGATAGCCTTAACAACGATACCATCTTTGCAGCCACAGTCATCATCACGGATAATAACATCCTGAGAAACGTCTACAAGACGTCTTGTAAGGTAACCTGAGTCAGCCGTACGAAGAGCCGTATCAGCAAGGCCTTTACGCGCACCTCTTGAAGAAATGAAGTATTCAAGAATATTAAGACCTTCACGGTAGTTAGCGCGAATTGGGATTTCAATTGTTTTACCTGCTGTATTTGCAATAAGTCCGCGCATACCTGCAAGCTGACGAAGCTGAGCGGTACTACCACGTGCACCGGAGTCTACCATCATGTGGATTGGGTTATGAGTACCGTCAAAGTTTGAAGTAAGTTCGTTTGTAACTTTATTTGTACAATCTTCCCAAGCCTTAATTACAGCTGATGAACGCTCTTCGTTTGTGATAAGACCGTAATTGTAGTTGAGAGTGATCTCGTCAACTTTCTTTTCTGCCTCATCAAGAAATTCTTTCTTGGCATCCGGAATAAGAGCATCGCATACAGCAACAGTTGTACCGGAAACGGTTGAATACTTGTAACCCTGAGCCTTGATTGCGTCAAGAGCAACAGATGCCACAGAAACACCGTGAACGGAGATAAGTCTGTCAACGATCTTACCGAGCTCGCCCTTCTTAACAACGAAGTCAATTTCAGGTTTGAACTCGAGTTCAGGCTTTGAGCGGTCAACAAATCCAAGATCCTGCGGAATAGGATTATTGAAAATAACTCTACCGATAGTGGTTATGATAACCGCACTCTTTGTGCCGTTCTCCGTATCCTTTGTTACGCGGATTTTAGCGGGAGAATGCATACCAAGGGAACCTTCCTGATATGCCATCATAGCCTCGTCTTTATCTCTGTATATCTTATATGATTTATAAATTGAGAACTCTGAAACAAGTTCGTCATCAACATCTGAGCAAAGGAACTGAGAATCAGTATATTTGCCGTTGATTTTTGCCTTTACATCCTCAAAGGATATCTCTTTGGTTCTTTCTTCATCCTCAAAGAACTTAGGCTGACCGGGCTCGCCCTCTTTAATCATTGTAAGATAGTAAGAACCGATAACCATATCCTGTGTAGGAACTGTTACAGGCTTACCGTCTGAAGGCTTGAGCAAGTTGTTGGCGGCAAGCATAAGAAGTCTTGCCTCTGCCTGTGCCTCTGCTGAAAGAGGAACGTGAACAGCCATCTGGTCACCGTCGAAGTCAGCATTGAACGCTGTGCAGGCAAGCGGATGAAGCTTGATAGCTCTGCCCTCTACAAGAACGGGCTCAAACGCCTGGATACCGAGACGGTGAAGTGTGGGAGCACGGTTGAGCATTACGGGGTGGTCTTTAATAACTACCTCAAGAGCATCCCATACTGCAGGATCCTGCGCTCTTTCAACTTTTTTCCTTGCTGATTTAATATTTGAAGCGGCTCCTGTTGCAACAAGGCGTTTCATAACGAAAGGCTTGAAAAGCTCAATTGCCATTTCCTTGGGAAGACCGCACTGGTGCATTTTAAGTTCGGGACCTACAACGATAACGGAACGTCCTGAATAGTCAACACGCTTACCGAGAAGGTTCTGACGAAAACGGCCCTGCTTACCCTTGAGCATATCGGAAAGAGATTTAAGAGGACGGTTGCTGGGGCCTGTAACGGGTCTGCCTCTGCGGCCGTTATCAATAAGCGCGTCAACAGCTTCCTGAAGCATTCTCTTTTCATTTCTTACGATAATATCGGGTGCGCCGAGCTCAAGAAGTCTCTTGAGACGGTTGTTTCTGTTTATAACTCTTCTGTAAAGGTCATTAAGGTCTGATGTTGCAAATCTGCCGCCGTCAAGCTGAACCATGGGTCTGATATCTGGCGGGATTACGGGGATAACATCAAGTATCATCCACTCAAGCTTGTTGCCGCTCTTGCAGAAAGCGTCTACAACATCAAGTCTCTTGAGAAGGCGAACTCTCTTCTGACCTGTTGCGTTTTCAAGTTCCGCGTTGAGTTCATCACGAAGCTGGAATACATCTATATCCTGAAGAAGCTTTTTAATAGCCTCTGCGCCCATTCCTGCCTCAAAATCGTCCTCGTAACGCTCACGCATATCTGCGTATTCTTTCTCGTTGAGGATCTGCATTTTCTCAAGCGGGGTATCACCGGGATCGGTTACGATATAAAGTGCGAAATAAAGCACCTTTTCAAGATAACGGGGGCTTATATCAAGCACAAGACCGAGACGGCTTGGTATTCCCTTGAAATACCAGATGTGGGAAACGGGAGCTGCAAGTTCGATATGACCCATACGCTCACGTCTTACCTTAGAGCGCGTGATCTCAACGCCGCAGCGCTCGCAGACTTTGCCCTTATAGCGGATTCTCTTATACTTTCCGCAATGACACTCCCAGTCCTTGGTAGGTCCGAAGATCTTTTCGCAGTAAAGGCCGTCCTTCTCAGGCTTAAGAGTTCTGTAATTTATTGTTTCCGGCTTTGTAACCTCGCCGTAAGACCATTCACGAATCTTTTCAGGAGAGGCAAGGCCGATTCTTATTGAACTGAATTCGTTTTGATTTTCCATTTGGAAGCACTCCTTTATATATAATGTAATGCAGGTTTTCGGTCAGTGATTATTCGTCATAATCGTCATTCTGTGTATCGCTGAACAGATCGTCCATATCAGAATCCTGACCTGCTTCCTCGCCGTCTTCCTCGGGATTTTCGAAAGAATAGCCTTCGCCGTTCGTTTCAAAATCGTTTACCTCGGAAAATGCGTTTTCATCTATAGGCTGAATTTCCGTGCCGTCATCAATATCCTGCTTAAGCTCTACCTCGTTGCCGTTCTTATCTCTAAGCTGAACATCGAGACCGAGAGCCTGAAGTTCCTTGAACAGAACCTTAAAGGATTCCGGTGTGCCGGCAGGCGGAATGTTTTCGCCCTTTACAATAGCCTCATAGGTCTTAACTCTGCCTGAAACATCATCCGACTTAACGGTGATGATCTCCTGAAGAGTATAGGCAGCGCCGTAAGCCTCAAGAGCCCAAACTTCCATTTCACCGAAACGCTGGCCGCCGAACTGGGCTTTACCGCCAAGTGGCTGCTGCGTAACCATGCTGTAAGGACCTGTTGAACGAGCGTGGATCTTATCGTCAACAAGGTGATGGAGCTTGAGGTAGTACATATAACCCACTGTTATCGGGTTATCGAATTTCTCGCCTGTTCTGCCGTCCGTAAGGATAGTTTTACCGTCCTCTGAAAGGCCTGCAAGGCGGAGACATTCGCGGATATCGTCCTCGTGAGCACCGTCAAATACGGGTGTGCACATCTTCCAGCCGAGAGCCTTTGCGGCATAGCCGAGATGAACCTCAAGTACCTGACCGATGTTCATACGTGAAGGTACGCCGAGAGGGTTAAGAACGATATCAAGCGGTCTGCCGTCCGGAAGGAACGGCATATCTTCCTGCGGAAGTACACGTGAAACAACGCCCTTGTTTCCGTGACGGCCCGCCATTTTATCGCCCACCTGGATTTTTCTCTTCTGGGCAATGTAAATTCTTACTTTCTTATTAACGCCGGGGCTGAGCTCTTCACAGTCCTTGCGCTCAAAATGCTTAACATCAACAACGATGCCGTACTCACCGTGAGGAACACGGAGTGAAGTATCTCTTACTTCTCTTGCCTTCTCGCCGAAAATAGCACGGAGAAGTCTTTCTTCAGCGGTAAGCTCAGTCTCGCCCTTAGGTGTTACCTTGCCGACAAGTATATCACCTGTGTGAACTTCTGCGCCGACACGGATGATACCGTCTTCGTCAAGGTCTTTGAGGGCATCTTCGCCCACATTAGGAATATCACGTGTGATCTCTTCGGGGCCGAGTTTTGTATCTCTTGCCTCAACCTCATGCTCCTCAATGTGGATAGAGGTGTAGACATCTTCACGCACCATTTTTTCATTGATAAGAACGGCGTCCTCGTAGTTGTAGCCTTCCCATGTCATAAATCCGATGAGGGCATTCTTACCGAGTGAGATCTCGCCGTTGCAGGTTGCAGGACCATCCGCGATTACCTGCCCCGCCTCAACTTTCTGGCGGATTGAAACGATTGGTCTCTGGTTTATGCAGGTATCCTGGTTGGAGCCGCTGAACTTGATAAGTTCATATCTGTCCACATCGCCCTTTTTAACGGTGATCTCTATTGATCTGGCATCTACTGCAGTAACGGTACCGCCGCGCTTTGCGATTACAACAACGCCTGAGTCGTAAGCAGCTTTATATTCCATGCCGGTGCCTACAACGGGAGCTTCCGTCTTAAGAAGCGGAACTGCCTGTCTCTGCATGTTTGCACCCATAAGAGCACGGTTTGCGTCATCGTTTTCAAGGAACGGGATCATTGCGGTAGCAACTGAAACAACCATCTTGGGCGAAACGTCCATAAAGTCTACCTTTTCCGGCTCACAGGTGATGAACTCATCCCTGTGACGGCAGGTAACACGCTTGTTGGTAAATCTGCCGTTTTCGTCAAGCGGTTCGTTTGCCTGTGCAACAACATAATTATCCTCGACATCAGCTGTCATATAAACAACCTCTGATGTTACAACTCCTGTTTCCTTATCAACTCTGCGGTAAGGAGCCTCGATAAAGCCGTATTCGTTGAGGCGGCTGTAACATGCAAGGTAAGAAATAAGACCGATGTTGGGACCTTCAGGAGTCTCAATGGGGCACATTCTGCCGTAATGAGTATAATGAACGTCACGGACTTCGAATCCGGCTCTGTCTCTTGAAAGACCGCCGGGGCCGAGGGCGGAAAGTCTTCTCTTATGAGTAAGTTCCGCAAGCGGGTTATTCTGATCCATAAACTGTGAAAGCGGAGAAGAACCGAAGAACTCTTTGATAGCCGCAACAACGGGGCGAATATTGATAAGCGCCTGAGGAGTAATCTCATCTCCGTTGTCCTGAGCCTGAAGAGTCATTCTTTCACGTATAACTCTTTCCATTCTTGAGAAGCCGATTCTAACCTGATTCTGAAGAAGTTCGCCTACAGCTCTGATACGGCGGTTTCCGAGATGGTCAATATCATCGGTAGTGCCTACGCCGTGAGCAATATTGATAAGATATGAAACGGAAGCAAAGATATCATCCGTAACAATGTGCTTTGGAATAAGATCATCTGCGTGGATTCTGATCTCTTCTCTGAGCATTTCTTCGTCATCGCCGCATTTTTCAAGTATCTCTGAAAGTGCTCTGTAAGAAACCTTTTCGTTTATGCCGTATTCCTTGCAGTCAAAGTCAACATATTTATCGATGTCAACCATACCGTTTGAAACGATCTTAATCTCTACGCCGTCAGCATCAACAAACGCATACATAACGCCTGCGTTTTCTATCTCAAGGGCTTTTTCTTTATCGATCTTTTCACCTGCGTCAGCAAGAAATTCGCCCTGTGGTGAAATGATAGGCTGAGTAAGAGTGCAGCCGATAAGTCTGTCGCTGAGGGCAAGCTTTTTGTTGTATTTATATCTGCCAACCCTTGAAAGATCATATCTGTGCGGGTCAAAGAAAAGGCCGTCAAGATGTGCCTGAGCAGTTTCAAGGGTAGGAGGCTCGCCGGGACGGAGTTTCTTATAAACCTCGATAAGAGCCTCTTCCGTGTTTTTGGTTGTATCCTTTTCGATAGTAGCTTCTATTCTTTCGTCATTGCCGAAGAATTCTCTGATTTCATCATCTGTGCCAAGACCGAGTGCTCTGAGGAATGTGGTAATGAATATCTTTCTGTTCTTATCTATTCTTACATAGAAAAGATCGTTGGCATCTGTTTCATATTCAAGCCATGCGCCTCTGTTGGGGATAACAGTGTTTGTATAAAGCTCCTTACCGGTCTTATCATGCTCCATATGATAATAAACGCCGGGAGAACGCACGAGCTGAGAAACTATACATCTTTCTGCACCATTAATGATGAATGTACCCGCATCAGTCATAAGCGGGAAATCGCCCATATAAACATTGTTTTCCTTAACTTCGCCCGTTTCTTTATTAAGCAGGCGAGCAGTAACCGTAAGCGGTTTTGCATAGTTGGCGTCAAGTTCCTTGCACTGCGCAATTGTATACTTAGGCGGCTCATCCATTGAATAATCAATGAAATCAAGCACGAGATTTCCGGTGTAATCAGTTATAGAACCGATATCGCGGAATACCTCTCGCATGCCTTCGTCAAGAAACCACTGGTAGGACTTCTTCTGCACCTCAATAAGATTTGGCATCTGCATAACTTCGTTGATCTTAGCGAAGCTTTTTCTTGTTGTTGTGCCGAACTGAACATCCTTTACATTTACCATAAAGGCAATCACTCCGTTTCTTTGTAAATTTCTGATAAAACACGGAAAACGCGCTGATTTCTCACCCGCAGAAGCGACCGGAAAACACTTTCCAAAGCAGCCGTAAAAAGCCTGTTTTTCAAAAAGGGCACACTTTCCATTTTTAATGTGGCTTATATAATAAACATTAAAAGCTAATAAGTCAATAATAAATTTCAAATAATAGTAATTTTTTTGAAAACTTTTTGTAACACCCTGCCGGGTGTTTTATGTTTTCTGCTTTTTTTGCCATTTTCACCCCAAAATATCTTGTATTAAAGTCAGAACAAAACAAGTATTCTTTTTATCTGCAACGCTCCCAAAATTTATCTGTGAACAGACTAAAAATATTAATAAAAATTAGGTTTTTCGTCTTTTCAAAGTCAGATACATTTGATATAATATTGTAACTGATTTAAATGGTGATGTATATGAAAAAAATAATCGCTGCGCTTTTAGCGCTCGTTTTAATTGCTGTATCTTTTGCAGGATGCTCCGATTCCGATGAAAAAATAGACCTGATTTACCCGTTCAGCGGAAATATAAACAGCTTTGACCCGCAGGTTGCCTCAACCCAGGACGAATTTTTGATTGTAGAAAACTGTTTTGAGGGTCTTGTAAGATGTGACGATGAAGGCAACATCACCCCAGGCTGCGCAAAAAGCTGGAGTGTGAGCAATGACGGAAAAACATACACTTTTGAACTTTTTCAGGGTCTCAAATGGCACATTTACGATTCGGTGAAGAAGAAAATGGGAGAGGATTACAGTCCTGAAATTACCGCTGACGATTTTGTTTTCGGTCTTCAGCGCGCTGCTGATGACACAACTCAGTCTCCCCTTTACTCAACAATTTCTTCAATAGCCAATGCCCCCGAAGTACATTCGGGCTCTGCAGATGAAAGCACTCTAGGAGTTACAGCAAGCGGCAAATACACACTTACGATAAACCTTTCAGCCCCTGATGACAGTTTTCTTGAAACTATGAGCACTGCAGTTGCAATGCCATGTAACAGAGAATTTTTTGAATCTACAGGCGGAAGATACGGCCTTAAACTTGAATACACGCTGTTTAACGGTCAGTTTTACATAAAAACTATACTTGATACATCTTATATCCTCGCGGCAAGCAAAGACTACAGCGGACCCACAAAGCCAAAAGCTACCGACCTCACGCTCAACATAGTTGACAATGACACAGATCTTTCCAAAAACTTGCTAAGCGGGTACTATGACGCGGCTTATATAAGAGGCTATGAAAGCAGTGAAATAAGCGACAGTAGCGGCGTTACTCTAACGCCTTACAGCAACATTACATGGATGTTTGTAATTAACGGAAACGATGGACTCTTCTCAGTTAAAGATGCAAGAAAAGCGCTTTACCTTTCTGTTACGGACATAGACTATGAAGAATATCCATATCTGCAAAAAGCAAGCGGATATGTACCGCCTACCTGCACGGCAAATGGATCTCAGTACAACACTTCTGTTTCAGGCGTTGTTGAAAGCGCGGACGCCGAAAAAGCAGCAGAACTGTGGAAAAAAGTAATATCAGACCAGAAAATATACACGACTGAAATAACACTGCTTGTACCTGACTACATGGAAGACATTGCAAGAGAACTTGCTCAGGGAATACAGGCAGGCATTGGCTCTGTTTCAACGGTAAATGATAAAGATGTAAGCTTTTCAATGGTTATTGAAACACTGACCGAAAGCGAAATGAAATCACGAGTAGCAGCATCAGATTACGATATTGCACTATACCCTTACACTGCAAGTTCAACAAGTCCGCTTGCATTTTTACAAACATTTGAGAATGTTTCATATGCATACATAAACAGCCGCGGATACAGCGATGCGCTTTCAGATGCAGCATCAGCAGACGCCTCCGGACTTGCTCAGGCATGCTATGAATGTGAAAAAGAACTTTATAAAAATTACAGTTTTCTTCCCATATTTTACGAATCCTGTTATTATGCGCAGGCAAATGGTGTCAGCGGAGTACAGTTCCACCCGGGTTCAGGGAGGGTCTCATTTATAAATGCAACAAGAAAATAACATTTCAAAAAAATCATACACATTCCCCTCTTACGCAAAAATAATTTGCTGGGCATTATGCGTGGCGTGTATGGCGGTGATATTCTGGTTTTCATCACGAACTGCCAGCGAATCCTCAGCGCAAAGCGATATATTCGTAGAATTTTTCAAAAGAATATTCGGTGATAATATCATAACTGACTTTATAGTGCGAAAAGCAGCTCATTTTTCTGAATATGCAGGTTTGGGTCTGCTGTTTGCAATAGCTTTCTATGTGCAATTTGACAAAACAAAGATACCTTTTGCTGTTTTATGTGCTTCCGCTTATGCGGTTACAGATGAGGTTCATCAGATATTTGTTGAGGGCAGAGCGTGTAAAGTTGCGGACTGGGCAATAGACACAACCGGCGCATTGCTGGGAGTGCTTGCAGCGTTTGCCGCTATAGTAATAGCAGAACGCATAAAAAAGCGAAAAGAACAGAAAATTAATAATTGACAGAAAAAGTAATTAGTTTATAATATTAATAATTAAGATAGATACTAAGGAGGTACAGATTATGAACGTACTTATTTATGAAAATGAAGAGCAAATAGGAATTGCAGCAGGCAACTATATGTGCGGCCAGGTTCTGCAGAAGCCGGACAGTGTTCTTGGACTTGCAACAGGTTCAACACCATTAAAGCCATACGGCCAGATGATAGAACTTTACAAAAAAGGCATTGTTGATTTTTCAAAGGTAACAACATTCAACCTTGACGAATATGTTAATCTTGATGTAAATGACAAGAATTCTTACCACAGCTTTATGCACGAGAATCTTTTCGACCACATCAACATTCCAGAGGAAAACATAAACTTCCTTGACGGCAACGCAGCAGATCTGGACGAGGAGTGCCGCAGATACGAAAAGAAGATAAAGGCTGCAGGCGGAATAGATATTCAGCTTCTCGGTATAGGCTCAAACGGTCACATTGCGTTCAACGAACCGGCTGACTGTTTTCAGCGTTGGAGCCACGTTGTAACTCTTAAAGAGAGCACCGTTAAAGACAACAGCCGTTTCTTCAAGTCAATTGAAGAAGTTCCCACACAGGCTGTTACAATGGGTATAGGCTCCATTATGCAGGCAAAGAAGATACTTATTATTGCAATCGGAGAAAACAAAGCAAAAGCAATCAAGCAGCTCATTGACGGAAATGTTACACCTATGTGCCCCGCTTCTGTACTTCAGTTCCACAAAGATGTTACTCTTATGCTGGACAAGGCTGCTGCTTCACTTGTATAATTTCTGATAAATAAAGGTGATATTATGAGCAAAGGCAAAAAGGCGGCAACAGCGATTTTTATAATCGCCGTTGTGGTTATAATAGGAATTATAGCCTGGTTTTATTTTTCATCAAATTCCGCTGAAAAAGCACAACCGGAGAGTGAAACTCAGACTTCACAGGTATCCGAAACTGAAAGCAGGAGTGAAGTTACAAGCAACACAACAACAAAACCTGCGCAGACTACGGAAAAAACCACTGTTAAGGAAACAACACGCAGGGACACTACAGTCAAAGTTGATAATTACCAGCTGCCGCTTACAGTTAGAGAGGCAATGGACGCTCTGCAGATTCACTACGGTGATAAATATGAGATAAACAGCACTGTTGAAGAAAACGGCTTAAACTATTTTTCCGTAAATATTGACGGTGAAAAATTCGCCTCCGTTGCCGTTGACCTTTCAACGGGACAGGCTGAGGAAACCATAAAAGAAACGGGCGCAAAAACACAGTTTTCGCTCGTATGACACATAAGGAGATGTAAAAATGGCAGAAGAAAAAGAAAAATTCTATATAACAACGCCCATTTACTATCCATCCGGAAATCCGCATATAGGGCATTGCTACACCACTGTTGCCTGCGATTCAATAGCAAGGTATAAAAGGCTTCAGGGCAAGGACGTTATGTTCCTTACAGGCACGGATGAACACGGCCTTAAAATTGAACAGAAAGCGGCAGAAAAAGGCGTTAGCCCAAAAGAGTATGTTGACGAAAAAGTTGCTGTTTTCAAAAAGCTTTGGGAATACATGAACATCAGTTATGACAGATATATTCGCACAACAGATGATTACCATGTTGAAACCGTGCAGAAGATATTTAAAGAACTGTATGACAGGGGTTATATCTACAAAGGCGAATACAAAGGCAAATACTGTACACCGTGCGAAAGTTTCTGGACTGACAGCCAGCTTATTGACGGCAAGTGCCCCGAATGCGGCAGAGAGGTAACAGAAGCATCTGAAGAAGCGTATTTCTTTAAAATGGCTCCGTTTGCAGACCGCATTGAAAAGCTACTTACAGAAACTGATTATCTTCAGCCCAAGACAAGAGCTTATGAACTCGTTAACAACTTTATAAAGCCCGGTCTTGAGGATTTGTGCGTTTCAAGAACATCTTTCACATGGGGAATACCCGTAACATTTGATGAAAAACATGTTGTTTATGTTTGGGTTGACGCTCTTTCAAACTATATCAGCGCGCTCGGCTACAAAAACGAAAAGTACAACGAATTTGAAAAATACTGGCCTGCGAATGTGCATATGGTTGCAAAAGACATTATGCGTTTCCACGCTATCGTATGGCCCGCAATGCTTATGGCTCTTGATCTTCCGCTTCCGAAACATCTTGCCGTACACGGCTGGATAACCTTTAACGGACAGAAGATGAGCAAATCAATAGGCAATGTTGTTGACCCGTTTGTGCTTGGCGAAAGATACGGCAGCGACGCCATCAGATACCACATTCTGCGTGAAATGGCGCTTGGTGCTGACAGTTCATTCTCAAATGAGATAATGATAAACAGAATTAATTCAGATCTTGCCAACGACCTCGGAAACCTTGTTTCAAGAACTGTTGCAATGGTTGAAAAATATTTTGGCGGCACGCTGCCCGTTGAAAGAGAGGCAGCACCTGTTGACGATGAGCTTCTTGACATGGCTCTTGCGCTCAGAGATAAAACAGACGAGCTAATAGACGAAACACAGCTCAACAATGCTCTTGCAGAAATATTTAAAGTAATTTCAAGAGCAAACAAATATATTGACGAAACTACGCCGTGGATATTAGGAAAGGACGAGAGCAAAAAAGCACGTCTTGCAAGTGTGCTTTACAACCTGCTTGAGACTATCAGAATATGCACAACACTGCTTTCCTGCTTTATGCCCACAACTATGCCAAAGGTATGGGAACAGATAGGCGCAGACACATCTCTTATCACTTATGAAAACGCAGGCAAAACAGGTGTTCTGCCGCTTGACGTAACAGTTAAGAAAGGTGCTCCCCTTTTCCCCAGAATTGATGCTGAAAAAGAGATAGACGAGCTCAACGCTCTTATTGAAAAGCAGATGAAAGAAGCGGAAAAAGAGGCTCAGGGCGAAAGTGAAGAAGAAAAAATGCCCGAGATTGCCTTTGATGATTTTTCAAAGGTTGAACTTAAGGCGGCTAAAATTCTTGAATGCGAGCCCATAAAGAAAGCAAAGAAACTGCTCAAGCTCATTGTTGATGACGGCAGCAAGGAAAAAAGGCAGATCGTTTCCGGCATTTCACAGTGGTACAAACCTGAAGACCTTATAGGTAAGACCGTAATTATTGTTGCTAACCTGAAACCTGCAAAGCTCTGCGGTGAAATGAGTTACGGTATGTTGCTTGCGGCTGATACTGCAGACGGCGGAGTTAAGGTTATGTTCGCAGACGGTCTTGAACCCGGCATGCGTCTGAGATAATCATATATAATATGTATAAAAATATATTTGATACTCACAGTCATTACGATGACGAACAGTTTGATACCGACAGAGACGAACTACTGAAAAGCCTTCCGGGAAAAGGCGTGTGTGCCGTTGTAAGCTGCGGATGTGACCTTGAAACAACACGTTTTGACGCAGAACTTGCTAAAAAATACGATTATGTGTACTTTGCGGCAGGGCTTCATCCTGAAAACCTTGACGGACTGAAAATTGAAGATTTAGAGGTAATTAGGGAATACGCAAAACGCAAAAAATGCGTTGCAATCGGTGAGATAGGGCTTGATTATCACTGGATGGCTTCACCTAAAGAGGTGCAGAAAGAATTTTTTGCCGCTCAGTGCGCGCTTGCAAACGAACTTGATATGCCCGTGATTGTCCACGACCGCGAGGCTCACGCTGACACACTTGAAATTCTGAAACAATACAATCCAAAAGGCGTTTTGCACTGCTTTTCCGGTTCTGCGGAAACTGCTAAAGAAATCGTTAAAATGGGAATGTATATAGGCTTAAACGGCGTTGCCACATTCAAAAATGCACGCAAAAGCATTGAAGCGGCAAAGGCAATTCCGATTGAAAGGCTTGTGCTTGAAACGGACTGCCCGTATCTGGCACCTGTGCCGTGCCGCGGAAAGCGCAATGACAGCAGTCTTATACCGCACATTGCCGAACGGCTCGGTGAAGAACTTGGAATTTCAGCTCAGGAACTGCTTGACATCACGGCGGAAAACGCAAAAAGGCTTTATGAACTTGATTAAGAAAACACCCGGCAGTTAATGCCGGGTGTTTTTATTGCTTCATATTTACCAGAAAACAAAATAATACAAACAAAAAGCGCCTCTGCCGAAAAGGCAAAAGCGCTTTTATTTTTAAATACAAAATACAGAAAAATTATTTCTGCTCTTCTGCCTCGTCCTTTTTCTTTTCCTTGAGGAGAACAAATTTTTCCATTGGGAAAAGTACAATCATCTGAACGAAACCGGCAACAAGGCCTGCAATAGTTCTTGAAAGAGCCTGAAGCCAAGCCCAGTCAACCTTTGCAATAACGCCTACAACCCAGCCCTGAAGCCATGTTGAGAAGAGAATAAGGGCAATCATAAGAACTATGTAGATTGCAAAGTTATACCATGGAGCATCAGATTTGAAAGTTGTCTTTTTATTCTGCCAAAAGCCGTAGATATTTGCAATAAGATTTGAGAGGAAGAAAGGAAGAAGATAACCCCAAGTAACAACACCGCCAACAACTACACCGTTTTCTACAGTGCCGCCAACAACATATTTGCTTATCTGCTCAAGGCCTTCCGCAGTGGTTGCATCAAAAATGGTGTTAGGAGCAAAGATGCCCTGAAGGAAACCGGGAAGTGTTGCTGTAACACCGTCAAAAATAAGAGGAAGTACATTTGCAAGAACAAGCTGGATAATGGTTACAAGTCCTGAAACAACAAGGAATTTCAGAATCTGCCAAAGGGTCTTCATAAAAGAACCTTTTTCCTCTGCGGCGTTGTCTATACCGCTGAGGCTGATTTTTTTCTTTTCATCTGCCATAATTTTTACTCCTTAAAATAAAATTGCGCTGCTTTCCCGCATGCGCTCATCTATTTAAGTATAGCAAAACATACGCATCTATGCAAGAAAAAATTTATATTTTATTAACATTTACATCAAAAACGGTATTGGCCTGTAACCGTACCTATTATGGCAACGATTGCCCAAACTATGAGAGCTATAACCCCAACAACAATAGCAACGAGCACAATAACGGCCAGTATAAGCAGTGCCAAAATAAGCGGGCCTTTTTTGCTCTTTTTAACGGGATCTGTGAAGTTTCTTCTCTTATCCTCCAATTCAGGTGCGTTTTCACCGCTGTCAGAAACAGGATAAAGAGGAAGCGTTGCTTTAGCGTCACAATATCCCGGATTCCAAAGCAGAGGCTCAACGAGACCTCTTACACTTGTTGCACCCTTAAGAAATTTTCCTATATTAAGGTGAATGGTATCAAGGAATGAATCAATAACATTGAGGACGGCACAGGTAAGCTTATATTCACGTGTTTCCGGACCGTAAGGCGAATCGCCGCAGTAAAGATTCTGAACAAGTTCAAGAATGAAGTCCACAACCTTGTTATCGGCAATATCTGCAATATCCTCTTTTTTAAGACCTGATTCTTTTTTACATATCTTCCATATCTTCTTGAAAGTAAGCTTATTAAGGAATTTTCCTATCGGTTTAATAAGCCACGCCAACTTTTTAACCTTTTCACCAGGAATTGAAAATGCGGGGGTCATTTCAGCAAGGCGGTCAATATCATTGCCCATTGCCCAGATGACCTCTGATATCATACCAAAGAAAAAGCCTTTCATATATTCATCAAACGACTTTCCTCCGGTATCAAGTCCGGGAACATCTTTGATTATTGTTGTATCAACATCTATCTTGGCGTTTTTCGGATCAAAAGTAATCGTTCTCATTGTCGGCGGGCAGCCTATCATTGCTCCGCAGGCAATGTCATAGAAAACATTTCCTTTTTTACTGATTATGTAACTGATGTCATGCACATGTGTATGACCCGTGATCATGCAGTGAAGACCGGCATCTGCAAATATCTCTCTTGTTG
>URIN01000003.1 GCA_900547915.1 uncultured Clostridium sp.
GCTTTGATTGAAGCCTGACGAGCTACGTTCTGACCGAGACCTGCCTGAATAACACAGCCCATATATACATGGTCTACCTGGTCTGCGGGAACGCCTGCTCTTTCAAGAGCATTTTTAATAACGATCGCGCCGAGATCAACGGCGGGAGTTGTGCTGAGTGACCCACCCATTGTGCCGATAGCTGTACGGCATGCGCCGGCGATAACAACTTTTCTTGACATAAATATTACCTCACATTCTTTATTTTCGCCCCCAAAAAGCGGGGGGCTGGTTTCAAACCTTGCTAATATAATAATATAGGATTTTGCGATTGTCAATAATTTAACAAATTTTCAGCAAACATTATAAAATTATCTCTTAAAAAATCTTTTTTTAGTGCACTTTTAAAATCATAAAAAGTCTCGAAAAGCCTGCTGTTAAGCCATTTTTACAACTTTGTGCAAAAATTGTCAGGCTTTTAATGTTTTTTGGCATTCGCCGTTTTCATTTCCGTTAAAGAATTATAATCCGTGGGTTTTTATGTGTCAGAAATATTCTTAATCTAAATATTAGAAATTTATATTTCTTATATTTGTGCAATGCTATCTATAGAGAACAAAAAAAGCGGCAATCAATAATTGCCGCTTTTTAACTATTTTATTTATGCAGGATTAACACCTTTTTCAGCAAGCTGCTCTGCAGTTGCCGGGAATGTATTTGTATAAACAATATCAAGAGACGCGCTCTTATCTTTAAGTACAAGTACATTTGCATGAGAAACATCAACGTGAACCTTCATTGTGTACTCACCTGAAACGATCTCATTTGTAGCCGTGTTAATAGTAACGGTACCTGAACCGCCCTTATAAGTAACAACAAAGTTATCATCGATAGTACCTGATGAGAATGAAAGCTGATCAATTGATTCAACGGTTGATGAAATATCACCAAGAGTGTTGAAGAAATGACCCTGAGCATCCTGTGCAGGCATAGAAAGCTCAACAGCCTTCGGCTGGATTGTAATGTTGATAGTGCCATCGCCGTTATCAACAACATTTGCCATAAGAACATCTTCCGGAGTAAGGAGGGACTTGGTAACATCAATGTTTGAATCGGTTACCGTATCAGCTGTGGGATCGATATTTCCGCATGGCGGAAGTCCCTTAAGGCCGCCTGTAAAGAGGCTTCCAACTATCGTTGGTACAAGCTGATTAATAAGATCGTTTGACTTGCCCTCTACCATAATGTTTTCTACTTCAAGATTTTCCATACCGAGCAGTTTATAATATGTAGCGGCAGTGCCGTTATCATTATACTGAGCGGTAAGAGTTTTTGTATAGTTATAGCACTCAACATAATAATTTACAACATCATCAACGGAGGAGAACTGTTTTCCGCCGTAAGTGCCTTCTGCAAATTCATCAATCATAATTGCATCTTCCGAAGCATTCGCGTCAACCGCAGCCTCGTGAGCATTACCTTTTGCAAATACAGTAACAACAAGCACAAGCACAACTATTGCAATTACTAATAATACTGCTAAAATTCTGTTAAAAATATCAAGTCCAGTTTTTGCTTTCATGGTTAGAATTCCCCCTTGCCTTATAATAATAACCTATTTGAAACACTTTTTCAACATTTTTTTAAAATAATTATCAAATTTATTAACAGCACGTTAACGGAACACACTGCAAAAGCACTGCACAAAATAAGTTTATTATTGCAATCGCCGCTTTATGTGTTAAAATTAATATATAAAATTTCAATAAATATGTTTTTAAAGCCAATCTTTCAAAGGTAGATCATGGATAAAAAAGAAAAAAGCACACTCAGAAAACTTAAGCATAAAAATTACGAAGATTTCCTGCTGATAATAAGAGGCGCCGAAGCAGGAGTAGCTGCAGGACTTGTTTGCGTGCTGTTTCGTTTTCTGCTCTCTAAAGCAGAAGAGTATCTATACATAATAATAGATGCCATTAAGGGAAGCCCTTTAAAATCAGCACTGTGGATAGCGGCACTTGCCGTTCTTGGTATAATAGTTGCAAAAATCATAAAACTTGTGCCGGATTCCGCAAGCAGCGGAATACCGCAGGTAAACGCGGAAGTAAAAGGGCTTTTATCACCTAACTGGTGGAAAGTCATAATAGCAAAACTTGTGGGCAGCACCGTATCTGTGTTCTCTGGTCTCAGTTTGGGCAGAGAGGGGCCAAGCGTTCAGTTCGGCGCAATGGCTGCAAAGGGTGCGGCAAGAATTACACACGCCGACAAAACTACAGAACTCCGAATGCTGAGTTCAGGTGCCGGAGCAGGACTTGCAGCAGCATTCAACGCGCCTATTGCCGGCGTTATGTTTGTTCTTGAGGAAATTCACAGAACATTTGACAAGGCAGTCCTGTGCATGGCTATAGTAGCAGCAGTAGTTGCAGATTTTATTTCAAAAATATTCTTCGGCCAGGACACCGTTTTCAATTATCAATCTGAAACAATACCGCTCAGGTGGTACTGGCTGCTGATAATCTTCGGTATACTTGCTGGTTTATTTGGCGCTTTTTATAATGTATTTATGATTGCCTGCCGTGATCTCTTTGCCAAAATCAAAAAAATACCGCAGTGGGTAAAATTCGCGTTTGTATTCGCCGTCAGCGGAGTTGTCGGTCTCATTCTGCCACAAGTTCTCTGCGGCGGGCACAGTATGGCGCAGCTGCTTATTGAGGAGCGCCCCGGAACATTAGTTGTGCTAGGGTTATTTGCGGCAAAGTTTATATTCGGCGCATTCAGTTTTTGTTCATCAGCTCCGGGCGGCACTCTTTATCCTATGTGCATCTTAGGCGCTTACGGCGGTGCAGCATTTGCACAGGCAGCAATTGCACTGTTTGGAATGGACACTGCACTGTGGGAAGATTTTGCAGTGCTCGGAATGGCAGGCCTGTTTGCTTCAATCGTTCGAGCGCCAGTTACAGGTATAATACTTGTATTTGAAATAACAGGCAACATAAACACTCTGCTGCCGCTCGCTGTTGTTAGTCTTATTTCATACGCTATTGCAAATTCGCTAGGCAGCAAGCCATTTTATTCCGCTCTGCTTGAAAGGATAACGGGCGGAGAAAATGCAAAAGAAGAAGTCAAGAAGAGTGAAAAAGTGCTTAAAACTTATGTAATACCAACGGGAAGCCCTGCTGACGGCAAAACGATTGCCCAGCTTGATTGGGGAAAGCACTGTGTTATAGTTTCTGTTGAAAGAGGAGAAACACCGATAACTCCCAAAGGGAACACAAAATTGCAGACCGGAGACGCGCTTGTGTTTATGATAAGCCAACGTCGTTTTGCACAAAGCTGTAAAAGAATAGAAAATCTGATAAACGGAACTCAGAACAAGTAAATATAAATGCAGACATAAAGGAAGCCGCCTGCCCGCAGAATATACGGTAGGCGGCTTCTTCTATATACAAGACGGAGGTAAAATACACATTATAAAAAACGCAAGGCGGTTTTAAGGTTGGAGTAATCGGGAATAATGCGGTTAGCCTTTTAAACGGATTGCGAGAAAAACAGACCGCCTTGCACTTTAATTTTATCATATACAATAAGATTGTCAATAATATTTTTATATTTTCTGCATTTTAAGCCAATTTCAGAGTGTTTTTGTCTTACTTGTCTGAAGAATAAAAAATAGACCGTTATTTTCAAACGGCTGTAAATTTTAAAATTGCAAGCCTTTTCTTCGCAAAAAAAGGCAACATGTTTTAATAAACATACAAAAATCAGAAATTAATTTGCAAAAAGCAGAACAGCGTGTTATAATTTCTTTTATCAGCGACTTTCTGACATATCGGGAGGGCCCCTAAATTGAAAAGAGCCGAAAAAAGCAAAAAAAGTATAACAGGAATCATTGACGCGGCAATCAAACTGTACGCAAAAACAGGCGGAACGGATATATCCGTAAACGAACTATGCCGTGAAAACAATATATCAAAAGGAAAATTCTATCACTATTTTTCTTCAAAAGACGATCTTCTCCTTGTTGCGTCAAGCTATATCGTTGACGATATATGCAAAGACATTGACAGCTTTTCTGTGGATGCAGAAAAACCTCTTGAGGAAAATCTGAAAAGTTACTACTCTGCAAGAATTAATTACTGGCTTGAACATCCTGAATATTCAATGGTAGCTTACAACCTGCTTTCCAACCATAATTTTGAATTAACAAAACCATTTCACCCGCTTAGAGCGCAGTTTAACGCCAGTCTCAACGCAAAAACGATGGAGATTCTGCACGCGGCAAATATAAAAAGTGACATTTCGGACAATGAACTGCTTGATGTTATGAAAGTTGTTTATGACAATATGTTCCTTAACGATATGTATAAAATAGTTACCGCGCTGCTGAAAGGCGACAACGCCCATGCACAGAAACTGAGTGACGACCTGCTCAAGCTTTACACAAGACTTATAAATGTTCTTTTGTACGGAATACTTTCAGAAAAGCCGAAAGAATAACTCTCCGGAGTTTATATATTCGTATGCAGTTAAGTACGCCCCGCATCAGCGGGGCTTTTTTATTGTCAGGCTATACACAGGCAAAACTCAGTCTCCTGTTTACCGTTCTGCCTTACTCAACTCCGCCGTCATAAACGGTGAAGCCGCATTTATAGGCGTTAGTGCCGTTTACCTTATAGATAACAAGATACATCCCATCTGTTTTTGTGGGACAGAGGCACGCCTCATTCACGTCAAGACTTCCCGCCTTTGCCCTTTTCGCTGTATCTGTATAAACCGTTTCAACTGTTGAGCCGTTTTTATAATTTCTGCCGCTTGTCGGAGCATTTGTTACGCCGCCTGCATACTTCACAAATCCAACCTTGTGCTTATTTGTGCCGTCAAGGTCATACTGAACGCAGTAGGCGCTGCCTTTTTTGCCAAAGCACTTTGCAACCTCACGGGGAGAAAGCGAGCCTATCTCCTCCTTGAAATCGCTGCGGGAATAGACCTTTTCTGTTGTTGAACCGTTTTGCCATTTAACGGACGGAACATAAGCCCCTGCGGAGCCGCCCGAGGATGACGTACTGCCAGAGACCTTGCTTTGATCCTTCGGCCTCAACACTCCGTATGCATCATCATAATCGTGCTTTACCTTGTGCATTTCTTTTCCGTTCCAATTTTGGTCATAGGAATAAAAATATGATGTTGTGCCCTCTCCTGTACAGATAGCAACATGGCCGGAACCTCCGCCTTTTTTGCCGTTCCACACCATTATATCGCCCGTTTTCGGGATAAAAGACGCAGTATTGCTTATTCTGTCGAACGCCTTAACAAGTTCCGTGTGTTTTGGATAGTCAAGCCAGTAGTACATAGCATCTCCCCACGAACCGGCTTTGATACCGAACACCTTATCAAGATACAATTTTATAAGATCAACGCACTGCGCACCGTAAACACCGTCATAATCAGTTGCCTTGCCGTTATACGCCGCCACAAATTCGCTGTAATTCATACGCCTGCCTCCGTGGTATCTGTTGTCTTTGCTTCTGCCGCTTTAAGTTCCGGCAGGCTTATAACTGATGTGAGCAGTGAAAGCACGCCTGAAAGCACCGCTGCTGAAACCACCATTTTCCAGTTTACCTGTCCGAGCGTCATGGCTGTTGTTCCTATACCTGCAACGGCAGACTGCGCCATTGTTCTTACCGCTCTGAGACCTGCCGCTTTGAACCACGGCAGAAATTTATTTTTAATCCAATTCTTCAAACCTATCTCCCTTTCTTTCAAGGGCGTAAATCCTGCCCTCATGATTTATCAAACTTTTTTGATGCTCACTGAGCTTTTCAAAAATAAGACGGTGTTTATCGGCCGCCTTGCTTTTGAACTCACTCAGTTCATCCTCATCCTTATTCATCCTAAATACCAGATGATTTATTTTTTCGCTAAGCTGCGTCATAGCCTTGGTATTTTTTGTAAGCGGCACAGCTACCGTACCTATAAGACCAACAATGGCAATGAGCACAGTTACAACTGTCCATTCCGTTTTAAACACTCTCCTTGTTTTTCAGGTTTTCCTTTACCTTTGCCACAATCTGATAAAGCAGGTGATCTTTAGGCATATCAACAAGCTTTCCATCGTTCAATATCTTCATATCAATACCCCTTTGCGTAAGCGTAATTTACATTCAATTCGTTTTGAACTGCCAGGCTGATTATGCCGCCTAAAACGCTGTGTTTCTGAGCAAAATGCTTAATACCTGTATCAGAAAACATCGTAACGCGGAAAACAAGGATATTATCCATTATTTCTATTTCAACATCCGCAGTAATATCAGATGCGCTTGAAACCAGCGAATCAGCAGAAAAGGTTATTGTTTTCGACCCGTTCACAATAAATTCCAGTATGCCTCCGAGATTTTTGGGAAGTGTAAACGAAAACAGCATTTTGCACGGTTTGTATTCCGTAAAATCATACTCACCAACACCGGTATACACTTTCAGACCGTTCTGATCAGTCGGAGTCAGCATTTTGTATGAATTGTAAAAGCCAAAATTGCTGAAGAACTCGCTAAAGGTATCAATTTTCCCCCTTAGAGACTCAGTAAACGGCCGCTCACTGTAACAAAGAGGTATAACCACAGCATTTTCAACTGAAGCATCTCCGGTATCAATTAAAATATAGCCTTCTCCGTACACAGCATTCATTTCGTTGCTGTCCATACAAGGCATTAAGAGCACGGGAGAATAATTTCCGAAATTCAGCATTATTTCCTCTGTTGCAGAAATCAGTTCTTCCTCGTTGTGAGGAAAATAAGCGCTCATTTTTACACCTGAAATATTCTTGGTGAGTTCTGCAATTTCAAATTTATCCTGCTGAGTGAGAGCATAATCGTCTCCCGCTTCGCCTTTTGGTCCCTGTGGGCCCGTGTCACCCTTGTCACCTTTTTCGCCCTTGAATTTTCCGCTTTCAGCATCTGCCTTAATCTGATCGGCTATCGCTTCGGCTTCCTGTGCTGCAGAAACGGCATTTGCGGCAAGAGCAACCATCTGCTCATACTGAGTTTCCTGGGGCTGCTCCTGCGGCTCGCCTCCGTATACAGCTTTTCTGTTGAGCACCGAAACAGCGCCCGTGGTTATCCTGTAATTCTCCTTTTCTCCTATAACGGAAAAGCTGAAATAGCCGTCCTCCTCAAGTACGACTGAGGGAACGATGCACTTATCATCGCTGAGAACTACGCTGTATACTTCTCTGCCTGATTCAGCTTTAAAATGAGCAGTTTTTACCAGTCCCTGCCATTCTGGAGTAGTAAAATTGAACGAACATTCAAGGCAATTCTCACTCTGTTGCGCTGAATAGGCAGAACTCACGATAGTCTGCCGCTGTCCGCTGACCTCAATCTCTATTATCATATTCCGTTTCCCCTTTAAGAAGGTCTGACGACAGCAAGAAAGGCAAGCCGACAGACCCGGCTTTTTTCTCAGGCGGAACGGTATTTTTTGTTTTTCACTCAGGGCGGATATTTCCGCCCCTGACATTCTATGAATGCGCAAAAAATAAGTTAATACCGCATAAAACGCCCTTTCCCTGCTGCCGCCCCATAGCAGGGTTACGCACGCAACCTAATTATCCGCGGAAACGCCGCCGCGCTTTTGCGTTTGCGTACAGAGCGCACCTTGCAGTCCGCCGACCGCATGGCTTAAAATAAAAGACGGCAGTCCCGCCGCAAAGCGGAAAAGCCGTTTCGATTACTGATATTACACACGCTTTCACTGCACGTCAACATAAAAATTAAAACGCCCCGAAGCTTTCGCTTCAGGGTGTAATTTTTAAGACTGTTTAATTTTAAGATTTCGACTTTATACTCAATACAGAGTATAAAAAACCGTTTTCCGAGTATATTTTTTAAGTGTTTGCGCCTATTATGGCATCTTTCATTGATTTTACATATTCATAAACTTTCTGCGGAGCGCTCTTGCCGTATTCGGCCACTATTTCAACTATTGCCGAACCTACTATGATGCCGTCTGCATACTCGCACACTTCAGCCGCCTGCTGAGGGGTGTTTATCCCAAAGCCTACTGCAACGGGCACATCGGTTACCGCCTTTATCGCATTGGTAATAGATTTAAGGTCGGTCTTTATCTCATCTCTCATGCCTGTTACACCGAGCGAGGATACCTCATAAATAAAGCCTTTTGCGTCCTTTGCTATCATCTGTATCCTGCTTTCGCTTGTGGGAGCAATAAGTGAAATGACATCAACACCGTATTTATCGGCAACACTGCTGAGCTCTTCCTTTTCCTCATACGGCAGATCGGGAACAATAACACCGGAAATGCCGCTTTCGCTTGCTTTTTTCAGGAACTTATCATAGCCGTATTTAAAAAGAACATTCAGATAAGTCATAAATACAAGCGGCACATCAATTTCCTTTGACACCTCTGCTGCCAGGTCTATCACTTTATCCGTTGTTGTGCCCGCCTGAAGAGAACGCAGATCAGCCTCCTGAATAACCGGCCCCTCCGCAATGGGGTCTGAAAACGGAATGCCTATCTCGATAAGGTCACAGCCTCCGCGCGCCATTTGTATCATTACTTCTTTGCTTGTTTCAAGATCGGGGTCGCCCGCCGTAACAAAACCTATAAACGCTTTGGAATTTTCAAAAGCCTTTGAAATATTACTCATATATCTCTTTCCCCCTGTATCTCGCAATAGCGGCAACATCCTTGTCGCCTCTGCCTGAAAGGCAGCAGATAATAATATCGTCCTTGCTCATCTGCGGCGCAAGTTTCATTACGTGTGCCACGGCGTGAGCACTTTCAATAGCGCAGATTATGCCCTCTGTTTTGGCAATATACTCAAATGCGTTGACCGCCTCATCATCAGTAATGGCAACATACTGAGCCCTGCCTGTGTCCTTAAGATTTGCGTGCTCAGGACCGACACCGGGATAATCAAGACCTGCCGAAATACTGTAAACGGGCGCTATCTGACCGTATTCATCCTGACAGAAATAAGATTTCATACCGTGGAAAACGCCGAGCGTGCCCGTTGCCATAGTGGCGGCAGTCTCCTTTGTGTCAACACCTCTGCCTGCCGCTTCACAGCCAATGAGCGCAACATCCTTGTCATTTATAAAGTTGTAAAACATACCGATGGCGTTTGAGCCGCCGCCTACACACGCCACAACGGCATTCGGCAGTCTGCCCTCTTTTTCAAGTATCTGCTCACGTGCCTCACGGCTTATAACACTCTGAAAATCACGGACAATAGTCGGGAATGGATGGGGGCCCATTACCGAGCCTAGTACATACAGCGTATCATCCACTCTTGACACCCACTCTCGCATTGCTTCGTTTACTGCGTCCTTAAGTGTCTGGGTGCCTGTTTCAACGGGGTGAACCTTAGCGCCGAGAAGTTCCATTCGGTAGCAGTTGAGCGCCTGCCTCTGTGTATCTTTTTTACCCATAAATATTTCACACTCAAGACCCATAAGCGCCGCCGCCGTTGCGGTTGCAACACCGTGCTGACCTGCTCCCGTTTCAGCTATAACGCGCGTTTTGCCCATCTTCTTTGCAAGCAGGCACTGGCCCAAAACATTGTTTATCTTGTGCGCACCTGTGTGGTTGAGGTCTTCACGCTTGAAATAGATTTTTGCGCCGCCCAAGTCCTTAGTCATATTCTCGGCATAATAAAGCAGTGACGGGCGGTTTGCGTAATCTCTTAACAGAGTATTAAGTTCTTCCACAAACTCGGGGTCATTTTTATAATGCTCATACTGTTTTTCAAGGTTTATAACCTCATTCATTAGTGTTTCGGGTATATACTGCCCGCCGTGTATTCCGAATCTGCCTTTACTCATATCTTGCCATCTCCATAAATCTTTTCATTTTTGTATAATCTTTATAACCGTTTGTTTCAACGGAGGAAGAAACATCCACCGCAAACGGTTTTACCGTATCTATTGCCTGTTTCACATTGATTTCTGATATTCCGCCCGCAAGGAAAAACGGTTTATTTGTTTTGGGAATATTGCTCCAGTCAAACGCCCTGCCCGTGCCTGTGCCCGAATCTAAAAGAAAATAATCAACATCATATTTATCCAAATCATCGGGCACACCGTGCGAGCAGTTGAAATATTTTATAATGGGCGCTTTTATCATTCTGCAATATTCGGGACTTTCATCGCCGTGAAGCTGTGCAATGTCTATCACATTGCTCTCAAAAAGTAAATTAATTTTGTCTGCGCTGTCATTGACAAAAACACCGACCGCCCTTATTCTGCCGCTGAGCCCTTTCTTAAGGCGTGACGCTGTTTCAGGAGTTATGCTGCGTCTGAAGCCCTCAGTCAGCACAAAGCCTATATAATCAGGCAGAAGTTCATTTGCGAAATGAATGTCCTCGTACCTGCGCATACCGCAAATTTTAATTCTTGTCACCTTTAAGTTCCCTCATCTTTGCGCCTATATCGTCTGCACGCATAAGCGTTTCGCCTATCAGAACGGCATCTGCGCCGCTCTTTTCGATATTCTCCACGTCCTGCCTTGTTTTAACACCGCTTTCAGAAACGAAAAGCACATCACTCGGCACCGCCGATCTGAGCCTTGCGGAATTTTTAGTATCCACAGAAAAGTCACGCAAATTTCTGTTGTTCACGCCGACTATTCTTGCGCCCGCTCTGAGTGCGGTTTGTATTTCGCTTTCGCTGTGCGCCTCAACAAGAGCGCTCATACCAAGGGAATTGCAGATATCAATATACTCCATAAGCGTTTTTTCGTCAAGAATCGAGCATATCAACAGCACAGCGGAAGCACCGAGCAGTTTTGCCTCGTATATCTGATAATCGCACACCGTAAAATCCTTTCTCAACACTGGGATATTCACGGCTGAAACGATTTCTCTCAGATACCTGTCACTGCCCAAAAACCATTTTGGTTCGGTCAGGCAGGAAATGCAGTCGGCACCCGCCGCTTCGTATTGCAGCGCCGTTTCAAGATAGGGAAAATCTTTACTTATCACGCCTTTTGACGGGCTTGCTTTTTTTACTTCACAGATAAACGAAAGTCCGTTTTTTGCTATTGCCTTTTCAAACTCAAAGCTGCCCTTTTCAATGCTGAGCGCCTGCGCCTTTATTTCTGCGTACGGTTTTTCTTTTATTATCAGTTCATATCTCTGCCGCGTGTTTTCGGCAATGGTGTTCAAAATATCATTACTCATTTGTAATCCTAATAAAATCCTCAAGCGCTTTGAGCGCCTTTTTGGAATCTATCGCCTTTTCCGCTTCTTTCATTGCATCGGCAAGTGTTATGCCGCATTTTTGTGCAACATATATGCCTGCGCCGGCGTTCATTATTACGGCAAGTCTCTGGGCATAATTACCGCCGCCCGACAGCACATCTTTTGTGATAGCAGCATTTTCTTCGGGAGTGCCTCCTCTGAGTTCTTCTTTTGTGCACCTCTCATAACCGAAATCCTCAGGCGTAATTGTGTAATACTCAATTTTTCCGTTTCTGACTTCCGCAACGCTTGTTTCGCCGCAGGCGCTGACTTCATCAAGGCAGTCATTGCCGTATACAACAAGCGCATCAGTAACGCCGAGTTTTACGAGAGCGTTAGCCACTTTTTCAACAAAATCTTTGCTGAAAACGCCGAGCACCATCATTTTCGCCCCTGCAGGATTTGTGAGAGGGCCGAGAATATTGAACACCGTTCTGATGCCTATCTCTTTTCTGACGGGGCCCACATATTTCATTGCGCTGTGATATTTCTGAGCAAAAAGGAAACTGATGTTATCCTGCTCCAGCGCTTTTTCCATAACCTCGGGCTGAGCCGTAATATTTACGCCGAGAGCCTCAAGGCAGTCCGCCGCACCGCTGCTTGAAGATGCCGCGCGGTTTCCGTGCTTTGCAATCTTTACACCTGCGCCGGCAAGCACGAATGCCGCCGTGGTGGAAATGTTGAAACTTTGCGACTTGTCGCCGCCTGTGCCGACTATATCAAGTGTTTCGCAGTCGGTATCCATCTTCAGCGCTCTGCTGCGCATACCGTCCGCACAGCCTGCTATCTCTTCGTCCGTTTCGCCTTTCATAGCAAGTGCCGTAAGAAAAGCGGAAACCATTTCGGGCGTGCAATTGCCGCTCATTATCTCTTCAACTGCTGTTTTAGCTTCGTTATATGAAAGGTCCTCTTTTGAGGCAACCTTTGAAAGTAATGTTTTAATCATAATTATCCTCCAGAAAATTCTCAACTATTCTGCCGCCGAGGGGTGTAAGCACCGATTCGGGGTGAAACTGTAATCCGTAAATGGGATAGCGGATGTGTTCAACCACCATAATTTCATCATCTGCGTATGCCGTAACTCTAAGGCAATCGGGCAGTGAAGCGCCGTCTGCCGCAAGCGAATGATACCTTGCCGCCTTAAACTTCTGCGGCAATCCTCTTAATATTGCGGGGTCTCCGACTTTTTCACATTCGCACTGCCTGCCGTGCATAAGCTGTTTGGCGTAAGTTATTTTACCGCCGAAAGCCTCGCATATAGCCTGATGGCCAAGGCATACTCCAAGTATTTTTGATTTTCCGGAACGCCATCGCACTGCCTCCTCCGAAATTCCAGCGTCTTTAGGTGCGCCTGGACCGGGTGAGATTATTATGTGTGACGGATTTAATTCATCTATTTCTTTAAGTGTTATCTCATTATTTTTTACAACCTTTATTTCTTTTCCGAAAGCGCCGACAAGCTGATAAAGATTGTATGAGAATGAATCATAATTATCAATCAGCAGTACCAACGCTCTCACCTCCGCTTATTTCAAGCGCCCTGAGTACGGCGCGAGCCTTGTTTTTACATTCGGCGTCTTCCTTTTCGGGTACGGAATCCGCAACTATGCCTGCTCCCGAGCGCACATACACACGCCCCTTTTTGGCGTAGGCAAGCCTTATAGCTATGCAGATATCAAGATTGCCCGAAAGGTCTATATATCCGATACCGCCTCCGTAAACTCCGCGCCTGTTGTTTTCAAGGCTGTCAATTATCTGCATTGCCCTAAGTTTCGGCGCACCCGAAAGCGTGCCTGCTGGCAGTACCGCATCAACAGCATCAACAGCGTCATAGCCGTTTTCAATTTCCGAAACAACTTCGGAGCCGATGTGCATTACGTGGCTGAATTTCAGAACATTCATATATTTCTGAACTTTTACACTGCCGAATTTGCTTATCTTTCCCAAATCATTTCTGCCGAGGTCAACAAGCATATTGTGCTCCGCAAGTTCTTTTTCGTCCTCAAGCAGTTCTTTTTCAAGTTTTTTGTCCTCATTCTCGTCAGCGTCTCTTTTTCTTGTGCCCGCAAGAGGGTAGGTGAAAAGCCTGCCGTCTTTGAGTTTTACAAGCGTTTCGGGAGATGCGCCTGCAAGTTCTATATCGCCTGAAGAAAAGTAAAACATATAAGGACTTGGGTTAAGCCTGCAAAGTTCTCTGTAAGTGTAAAACAGCGAGCCTTCAAATTCCGCCTCATATCTGTTTGAGAGAACTACCTGAAAAATATCGCCCTCTTTTATATGTTCCTTTGCCCTCAGCACCATTTCGCTGTATTGCTCTGCGTTTAAAAGCGGTTTCATCTTGGATTTCAGATGCGGTCTTTTAAGCAGTGCCGGCTCACCGTTTTCAAGTATGCCGCGCATTATCTCAATTTCCCTGCACGCCGCTTTGTAATTTGCCTGCGGGTCGTCTGTTCTCATATTCGCAATAAGGAATACCGTGCCTTTTTTGTTGTCAAACGCAAGCACCTTATCAAACAGCATCAGGTCAACATCTTTAAAATGAGCGTCGTCTTCAGACTTCGGCTCAAAACCTTTTACTGCGTATCTTGCGTAATCATAGCCGAAAAATCCAACAAGACCGCCCGTAAAATCGGGAAGCACATCATTTTTTGGGCTTCTGTATTCCTCAAGTATCTGCCTGATATATTTCTGAGGACTGCCGCTGAAACGGCGCACACCGAAAGTATCTGTTATTTTTACCTCATAATTGCGGCAGCTTATTTCAAGTTTGGGGTCATACCCCACAAAAGTGTATCTGCCGTGATTTTCTTTGTCCTCACACGATTCCAGCATATAGCAGTGTGAACTGATATTTTTGAATTTCAGCAGTGCCTCTGCCGGAGTCGTGCCTGTTTTTACCTCGCTGTAAACAGGTACGGCGCCGAAATTCCGTGCCTCTTTTACAGCCTGCTCCGCTGACGGATAAACAGCCATAAAAATATCCTCCGTAAAATTTGAATTTTGCAGAGAAAAGGCCACTGAAAAACAAAAAGCCCCGGCAGTATACTGCATAGCAATATACTGCCGGGGACGAATAAATTCGCGGTGCCACCCCGTTTTGCGGATAAAATCCACACTCTCTGCAAGGTACCAACATACCTCCGGCCACTGACGCAGACCTCGCGTTGCGTGATACTCGGCAAAATGCCTTTGAACGCACCCTCAGCGGTCCATTTAGCAAGCCGTTTACTGCCGCTTTCCAGCTGCCGCGGCTCTCTGTGAGTTCGTATCCTGCTTTTATCTCCGCCTCATCGGTTTAGGGTATTCGGTTTATTTAAATTTATAATATCAAAGTTTTATTTGATTGTCAAGCGTAAAGAAATACTTTTATATAATATCACGGTTTACCAGCCAAGACGCACAATTGTAATATTACAGCTACCTGTGCCGCCCTTTATAGCAGCCGCATGACCTTCGGGAGTATAAATATCTATTCTGCCCGTCTGTGAAAGTCTGCTGCCGCCGCGGTCTACTACCGTATAGTTTGTTCCGTCAACATTGATTACCGAGCCAAGCGGAAGCCAGTTGCACGCAACATAATACGGGTTTGGCATACCGGTATAAACTTTTTTACCTGAAGCCGTTACGCCGTTTGACTTGCCGCAGCATTTTGCGCAGGAGCAGTAATGAGTATATTTACCCTTGATTTTCTGACCAAGTGTATAACCGTTTTTGCTCTGTACACCGTTTGGTGTAACATCAGCGGCCTTTGTACCTACATATTTAACCTCAGTTACGGGTTCTTTTGTAACAGCTGAGGAAAGCTCCTCTCTTGACTGCTCTTCTCCGTTAACATAAGTTATCTTATAGGTAACAAGCTTTTCGCCGTCAACGCCTTCTGTTTCAATTCTTGAATCGCCGATTTCCATTGAAGAATCGGTCTTTGTAGTTGTATCATAATCAATTGTTTCAGTTACGGTTACAGTCTTTGTTTCCATTCTGTAAACGGTAATCTGCATACCGTCTGTTACCTCGGTATCTAAAGACGGCTCTGTATAATCGCTGCCGCCGAGGGTTATGCCTGCAAGAGAAATAACATCTGCAACCGTACCGCCCGAAACTTTTACATCATATGTTTCTCCGTCTGCTACAACGGATAACTGCATCGGAGCGGAAACTATAATTACCATTCCGTTTTCAACAGCTGTGTCATTCTGATAGTTGACAGCACTGCTGATTCCCTGGATACCTATTTCGGCAAGTGCCTCGCCTACGGTATCTGCGTAAACATCATACGGCGTAATAATATCGCCGAGCTGAATATTTACAGTATTTAATCTGTCCACCACTATGGTGCCGCCCTCGCCTGCGGTGAAGCCTGCAATATTGAGTCTGTCATTCGCGCCGAGAGTAATGTTTGCCTCATTAAGGATTTCGATAGGTTCTGTTTCTTCTGTTGCAACCGTGAACTGCTTGCCGTTGTCATCAATAACAACATTATACTGCGCTGCCATACCCGCGAATGCGGTTGTAGCAAATATGCAGAAGATAAGCACGAACGCGATTACCGCTGTCGCCATTACTTTTGTTATGCGTTTAAAAGGCGAAGCGTTTGATTCATTAATCATCTTAATCTCCTTTTTTGCACTTGAGCCATAATATTGGCTGTGCTGAATGTTAGCGTAATCATTTTGTATTTGAGTTGCTGTAAGCCTCCCATAATGATGACGCCGGCGGATTATTTACCGCCTTCAGAGCCTGTGTTTTTTTAGAACACACGCTGCTCTGCCTTTAGTATTTCTCAAGCCTTTCGCATTATAGTTATTTTTGCATAATGTGTCAAACCGAATTAATCGGCTTTTTTGTGCACATTGCACAATACGCCAAAAGGTTACATTGCTGTAACTTTTATGCAGACCCAATATCTTGTGGTTTTTTATTTTAACGATTTGGTGTGCTAAAGCGTTTTTTTGGGCAAATTAAAAGAAATCACAAACCATTTCTTTATAATTTTGTAACTGTCTCTTATACACATCTGACGCTGCCGACGAATAGCCTTGTGTA
>URIN01000004.1 GCA_900547915.1 uncultured Clostridium sp.
TTCGTCGGCAGCGTCAGATGTGTATAAGAGACAGACCTGATATAGTGCGTTCTATTCAGCTGCTTGACAGTAGAGGGGATATTGACGTTATAATCGTAGGTCGTGGCGGCGGTTCAATCGAAGATCTTTGGGCGTTCAATACTGAAGAAGTCGCTAGGGCTGTCATCGCCTGCAATACACCAATAGTTTCCGCAGTAGGACATGAAAGTGATTTTACAATATGTGATTTTGTTGCTGATCTCAGAGCGCCTACGCCAAGCGCGGCGGCAGAACTTGTATGTCCTGATATTAATGTTCAGCTCAACAGGATAAGATCACTTCAATACACAGCTGAACTTTATATAAAGTCTTACGTTGATGAGAATTCACAGCGTTTGAGTGAGATTTGTGATTTTTCTCCTCTTGCGGACGGAGAAGCACTTATTAAACCTTTTTTGGACAGGCTTTTTGAATTAAAAGAGAAAATGAATATGTTTTTCACACAGAAAGCTGAGGTTGAATTTCATAAATTTTCAGCCCTTGCGGGCAAACTTAACGCTCTTAGTCCGCTTGCCGTTTTAGAAAGAGGATTTGCCGTAGCAAAACAAAACGGTAATGTAATATCATCGGTATCTGATGCTGACGTAAAGAAAGAACTTGCCGTTTCTTTTTTAGATGGTGAGTTAAAGTGCAACATTACAGAGGTAGTTAATTATGAGCAATGAAGATATGACATACGAGCAGGCAATTAAAAGGCTTGAAGAAATTGTTGCCTGCCTTGAGAAAAAGGATACTCCTTTAGAGGAAAGTATGAAACTTTTTGAAGAAGGAACAAAGCTTGCAGCTTTCTGCGGTGAAAAACTTACATCGGCAAAACAGAAAATTACCGAACTTACAAAAGATAACGAATAAGAAACTTTTATAAAGGAAAGGTTATTCAGTTATGACGAAACTTGAATTTGATAATATAATGAATAATGACATTTCATTGGTTGAATCACGCCTTACCGAGTTGCTTCCAAAGTGCTCAAATGGTCAGGATGAAGTTGTTGAAGCAATGAAATACAGTCTTGTAAACGGCGGCAAAAGATTAAGACCTGTTCTTTGCCTAGAATTTGCAAAAGCTTGCGGAGGAGACAGATTTGACGCGCTCGATTTTGCCTGTGCCGTTGAATATATACACACGTATAGTCTTATTCACGATGATTTACCGTGTATGGACGATGACGATATGCGCCGCGGCAAGCCAAGCTGCCACAAGCAATTCGGCGAAGCGACTGCTCTTCTTGCCGGAGATGCGCTTTTGACAAATGCTTTTCAGATAGTTGCAGGAGCAGAACTTGATGCCTCTAAAATAGCACTTGCTTGCGGTTTGCTTGCTCAAAACGCAGGCGTGCAGGGAATGGTTGGCGGTCAAGTTATTGACCTGAAATATGAAAGTGAAACGCCTGACCTAAGGCAGCTTCTTGCAGTTCACAGACTTAAAACAGGTGCTCTTATTTCTGCAGCTTGTTTGCTTGGATGTATTGCCGCAGGAGCAGATGATAAAAAGATTTCTGCCGCATCCGATTTTGCATATGACCTTGGAGTGGCTTTTCAGATTAAAGATGATATTCTTGATGTGACGGGCAACAGTGAGGAACTTGGCAAACCAGTGGGTTCTGATGAGGAAAATAATAAAACAACATATGTTACTCTCAGAGGTATTGAAAACGCACAGAAAGATGTTGAAAAGCTTACTTCTGCCGCTATTTCAAGGCTATCTGAGTTTCAGAACACGGAGTTCCTTGAAGCTCTTTCACTTTATCTGGTAAACAGAAACAAGTAATCCGTAAACCCCTTGAAGTTGAATTTTTGTTTTCTTAGTGATATTATTTCAGTGAAAAGAGTTGATTAGGTGTCTGTATTAGATAAAGTTAATTCACCAAAAGATTTAAAACAACTTTCTGATGAAGAATTAGATGAGCTTTGCGCAGAAATACGTGAACTTCTTATAAATACAGTTTCAAAAACTGGTGGCCATCTTGCCTCGAATCTGGGAGTTGTTGAGCTTACAGTTGCTATTCATAAGGTATTTAACAGCCCTGTCGATCAAATAGTTTTTGATGTTGGTCATCAGTGCTATACTCATAAGATTTTGACTGGCAGGAAGGAACAGTTCTGTACACTTCGCACAGAAAACGGTATCAGTGGTTTCACTAGACCTAATGAAAGTGAACATGATATTTTTTCCAGCGGCCATTCAAGTGTATCTGTAAGTCAGGCAATAGGACTGGCTAAAGCAAAGCAGATAAAGAATGAAAAGGGCAAAGTAGTAGCAATAATAGGAGACGGCGCGCTGACAGGCGGACTTGCATATGAGGCGTTAAATAACTGTGCCAGTGACAATCACAGCAATCTTATTGTTATTCTTAACGACAATAAAATGTCTATTAGCCAAAATGTCGGCAGTATGGCAAAACACCTTACTAATGTCAGAACTTCTAAGCGTTATGCTACATTTAAATCGAAAGTAAGGAAAGCGATATTTCATATTCCTAAAATCGGAAATCAGTTAAACAGGTTTCTCACTGCCGTGAATGGAGCGTTGAGAAGAAAAATATATCATAACGCAACGTTCTTTGAAGATCTTGGATTTAGATATTACGGTCCAATTGACGGGCATGACATAGATGCGCTTGTGGCTGCTCTGGAAACGGCTAAAGCTCACAATCATTCTGTTTTAGTTCATGTAAATACTGTTAAGGGTAAAGGATATAATCCTGCAGAAAAAAATCCCACACAATTTCACGGTATAGGTCAGTTTGATGTAGAAACAGGTGAACCTAAGTCTAGTGGAGAGACGTTTTCCTCAACATTTGGGAAAATTGTCTGCGATCTTGCCTCACATGATTCAAGGATATGCTGCATTACTGCCGCTATGGCTGAGGGAACAGGACTTTCTCAGTTCAGAAAAGAGTACCCGAAAAGGTTTTTCGATGTTGGAATTGCTGAACAGCATGCTGTTACTTTTGCAAGTGGTCTTGCAAGGAACGGAATGATACCAATCTTTGCGGTTTATTCTACTTTCCTTCAGCGTTCATATGACCAGCTAATTCACGATGTCGCAATGCAGGGACTAAAAGTAGTATTCGGAATAGATAGAGCCGGCTTTGTTGGTGAAGACGGTGAATCCCATCAAGGTGTATTTGATACTGCATATTTAAATAGTGTACCAGATCTTACTATTTATGCACCTTCGGATTATGAGGAAATGGCTCTTATGTTTGTAAAAGGTATTTATCGTGATAAAGGAGCTGTTGCAGTCAGATATCCAAGAGGTAAAGCAGGAATGATGCCTGAAGGATATACTTATGAAAAACAGGACGCATCTGTATTCGGAGATACTGCTGCAAAAAACTGTATTGTAGCTTATGGCAGAGAATTCAGTCAGTGTTATGAAGCATACAAACAGCTTGATGATACTTTTATAATCAAACTTAATAAAATCAAGCCTATTAGTGATGAGACCGTTTTGCTTGCAAAAGATGCAGAAAATGTCTTTTTCTTTGAGGAAGGCATTAGAACAGGCGGTGTAGGTGAAGCATTTGCTTCAAGGCTTGAAGAAAACGGAGTTAATATTAATTTCAAACATATTGCAATAGATGACGAGTTTATAAAACAAGCGTCAGTCGATTCACAGCTAAAAAAATATAAGCTTGATACAGACGGCGTTTTGGAAGTGGTAAGGCATGAGCAAGAAAATCAGGCTTGACATTGCTGTTTATGAGCAGGGATATGCCCCAAGTAGGGAAAAGGCAAAAGCAATCATAATGGCTGGTCAGGTGTACGTAAATAATCAAAAAGTGGATAAAGCAGGTTTTGAGCTTAAGGACGGAGATACTCTTGAAGTCCGTGGTAATACACTTAAATATGTAAGCCGCGGGGGTCTGAAACTTGAAAAAGCAATGCAGTGCTTTCCAATTGATCTTAACGGAAAGATCTGTATGGATGTAGGGGCTTCAACAGGAGGTTTTACTGACTGCATGCTTATGAACGGCGCTTCAAAAGTATATTCAATAGATGTAGGTTACGGTCAGCTTGCGTGGAAACTTAGATGTGACGAAAGAGTTGTAAATCTAGAGCGCACAAATTTCCGTTATGTTGATGATACATTGATAAAAGATGCTATAGATTTTGCAAGTGTTGATGTATCGTTTATTTCGTTAAAACTAATTTTTCCAAATCTTCATAAGCTTCTAAAGCCCGGTGCTTACGCTGTTTGTCTTATAAAGCCCCAATTTGAAGCAGGGAAAGACAAAGTAGGCAAAAAAGGTGTTGTAAGAGATAAAACTGTTCACCTTGAGGTTGTGGACAGAGTTATGCATGAAGCTGTTGAGGCAGGCTTTTCAGTGTTAGGACTTGATTTTTCACCTGTAAAAGGGCCTGAGGGAAATATTGAATATTTAATGTGGATCTCGTCAAATGAAGAACCTTATATTTCTGAAAATATAAGTGCCGCTGAAATTGTTGATAGATCACACGAGGAATTGCAATGATTTTTTCAGTTTTTGCTAATTTTGATAAAAATGAGATACGCGCTATGGCAGACGGTGTTATAAAAGTACTGTCTGGCCCGCAAAACAGACTGGCGTTTCATGAAAAATACAGATATCTTTTCAGCGATTATAACTGTGATTTTCTTCCTGAATCTGAACTTTACAGAGTGTGTGATATAGCTGTTGTGCTTGGCGGCGACGGAACTACTATGAAAGTGGCTAAGAAAGCTGCAATTAACGGCAAGCCTGCTCTTGGTATTAACGGAGGAAGGCTTGGATTTTTAAGTGCTGTTGAGCGTAATGAGCTTCATTTACTTGAAAAAGTTCTTAAAGGTGAATATACAGTTAATGAGCGTATTATGTTAAAAGCTGATGTAATTAAAAATGGTGAAATTATTAGCCATAATCACTGCTTGAATGATGCCGTACTTTCAAGAGGAGATTTTGCAAGGCTGATTGATATAGATATAAAATCAGACAAAACAGATATGCTCAGCGTTAGGGCGGATGGTGTTATTATTTCGACTCCAACAGGTTCTACGGCATATTCACTTGCTGCGGGAGGCCCTATTCTTAGTCCCGATTTAAACTGCTTTGTTATTACGTCAATTTGTCCTCATTCGCTTATGGACAGAAGCATTGTTGTTAATTCAAAATTCGCGCTTAATATTTCTGTAAGTAGTGATGTTTCAAATAATGCAATTTTGACTTGTGATGGTGAGTCACCATTCGAGGTTGACAGCGATTGTACTGTATCCGTTTCTCTTTCAAATTACAAAGCAAAGCTAATAAAAGTTAAACCCGATAATTTTTATCAGACTGTCAAAAAGAAGATTATCGAGAGAGGTTCGTAAGTTATGAAAAAAAGAAGACTTGCCAAAATAATCGAACTTATTAATGAATATAATATTGAAACACAGGAAGAGCTTCAGGCTTATCTTAGAGAAAGCGGTTTCGATGTTACACAGGCAACAATTTCAAGGGATATAAAGGAATTAAGGCTTGTAAAAGAACTTTCTGATGAAAGCAGATATGTTTATTCAACGGGAGTTAAAGAGGCACGTTCAGAAGCTGATTTCAGAATGAGCGGTATTTTCAGCGAATCTATAATCAGTGTTGATTATGCTACAAATATGGTGTGCATCAAATGTTGCGCAGGCACCGCAGGTGCTGTTTGTGCCGCAATTGATTCTTCAAGGTGGACAGGTGTTCTTGGCACTATTGCTGGAGACGATACAATTTTTGTTCTTTGCAGAAACGAAAAGGCAGCACGTGTTTTTACTTCAAATTTGGAGAAAGTTATAAATGTTAAAAACTCTTGATATTGAAAATATTGCGGTAATAGAAAAAGCTCAAATTGAATTTTCCGAAGGTTTTAATGTTCTTACCGGTGAAACGGGTGCGGGTAAATCAATTGTAGTTGATTCGATTAATGCTATACTTGGTGAACGTACTTCAAGGGAACTTGTCCGCAATGGTGCGGATTTTGCGTTTGTATCTGCTCTTTTTACTGATATAAACGATACTGTTAAAAGCAAGCTGACTGAACTTGGTTATTCGCCTGAGGAGGATAGCTCACTTCTTTTGACAAGGCGAATAAGCAGTGACGGAAAATCGTCCTGTAAAATAAACGGCAGGGCGGCAACTGTTTCAGTTTTACGTGAAATAGGGGAGACACTTGTAAATATCCACGGTCAGCATGACAGTCAGTCGCTATTAAATCCGGATTGCCATTATAAGTTTATTGATATGCTTTCGGGCGGTAATGGGCTGAGAGACGAATATAAGAAAGCTTTTTCGGATTTTATTCATATTCGCAGACGTTTAAAGCAGCTAACTGTTCAGGCGGAAAAGGATGACAACAACACAGAACTCCTTGATTTTCAAATCAAAGAGCTTGAAAACGCTGATATAAAAATAGGTGAAACAGAAAGACTTACTGCCCGAAAAAAAGCTCTTGAAAATGCTGACGGAGCGCTTGTGGCGTACAATGCCGTTCTTTCCGCTATCAGCGGAGATGATGAGGTTGCAGGTGTAAAACTGTCACTTGCAGGCGTTGCCAATGAAATTGAAAAATATTCTGATGTTTCAGAAGATACCTCAAAGGCTTATTCACTTCTTCAGAATATAGATGATGAACTTGAAACCGTAAAAAGTCTTGTTGAAAGAGCAGCACAGTCACTTGATTTCGATCCTGATGAAAAGGAAAAAATTGATGAAAGACTGGATCAGCTATACAGACTGGGCAAAAAATACGGAAATACAGAAGAAGAAATGCTCCAGAGCCTTGAGACCGCAAAGAAAAAAAGAGCGCTGATAAATACTGATGAAGAAGAACTTGAAAAGCTGACCGGTGAGTATGACAAAGCTTTTGAGAAAGTTGAGAAACTCGCTGAAAAACTTTCTGATTTAAGGAAAAAAACTGCTCTGAAATTTGAATCCGATGTCAAGTCCCAGCTTGAATTTCTTGATATGCCTAAAATAAGTTTTAAAGTTAAGTTTGAAAAAGGCATTCTTTCTTCAGTCGGTACGGATAAAATTGAGTTTCTTATTTCTACAAATCCTGGTGAACCGCCGAAACCGCTTGCAAAGATAGCATCAGGCGGCGAACTTTCAAGAATAATGCTTGCAATAAAAAATATTTTAGCCTATAATGATACGGTCGATACTTTGATCTTTGACGAAATTGATACCGGTGTATCAGGCAGAGCAAGTGTTAAAATCGGAATGAAGCTTAAATCCGTTTCAAAAAGCACACAAGTCATAACGGTAACACATTCCGCGCAGATAGCCGCTTTTGCAAATACGCACTTTTTAATTCAGAAAGACTATGAAAACGGCAGAACTTACACAAGGGTAACTACTCTTGATTTTGTAAAAAGAAAATATGAGCTTGCCAGAATAATGGGTGGGCTTCAGATTACCGATGCTCTGCTTGCAGGTGCGGAGGAAATGTTAAAAAATGCTGAGGAGGACAGATAAATGGGAATTTACGAGGAACTGCGCGAACGCGGATTAATCGCGCAGATAACCGATGAAGAACGTGTAAGAGATCTTGTTAATAACGGCAAAGCAGTATTTTATATCGGCTTTGATCCCACTGCGGATTCGCTTCATGTAGGTCACTTTATGGCCCTTACTCTTATGAAAAGGCTTCAGGAAGCCGGCAATAAACCGATTGCGCTTATCGGCGGCGGCACAGGTATGATAGGCGATCCGAGCGGAAGAACAGATATGCGTCAGATGCTTACAGTTGAAACAATACAGCATAACTGCGATTGCTTTAAAAAGCAGATGTCTAAATTTATTGATTTTTCAGACGGAAAAGCACTTATGGTAAATAATGCAGACTGGCTTCTTGACCTCAACTACATTCAGCTTTTAAGAGAAGTTGGAGCCTGCTTCTCCGTAAACCGTATGCTTTCATTTGAGTGCTATAAGCAGAGAATGGAACGCGGTCTTTCTTTCCTTGAATTTAACTATATGATAATGCAAAGCTATGATTTCTATGCTCTTTATCAGAAATACGGCTGTAATCTTCAGTTCGGCGGTGACGACCAGTGGTCAAATATGATAGGCGGTATGGAGCTTATAAGAAGAAAACTCAATGGCTGTGCTGATGCTATGACTATTACTTTGCTCACAAATTCCGAGGGCAAGAAAATGGGCAAAACTCAGAAGGGCGCAGTATGGCTTGACCCAGAAAAGACATCTCCCTATGAGTTTTATCAGTATTGGCGCAATGTTGACGATGCTGATGTTATCAAATGTATGAAACTTCTTACATTTATGCCTCTTGATGAGATTGCTGAGTATGAAAAACTTGAGGGTGCTCAGCTTAATTCAGCTAAGGAAAAACTTGCTTTTGAACTTACAAAACTCGTTCATAGTGAGGAAGAAGCTGTAAAAGCTCAGAATGCTGCAAAAGCGCTTTTCGGCGGCGGTGCTGATAATTCAGATATGCCGTCAACAGTTGTTGAAGACTCTGATTTTGATGAAAATTCAAATGTTTCAGTTCTGGATCTTATGCTCAAAGCTTCAATGATAAAGTCAAAGGGCGAGGGCAGAAGACTTGTTCAGCAGGGCGGCATAACTGTCAATGATGAAAAAATGACAGATCCGTATATGACTGTTTCAAAAGATGATCTCAAAAATGAAGTTATCATCAGAAAAGGTAAAAAGGTATACAGAAAATTTACTGTATGATTTAAGGCGGGCTCATCCCGCCTTTTTGTTTTGCTTATAATATGTTTATTATATAATAATTCGTAAATATTATATTGAAGACAGCGCATGCATTTGATATAATATTTGGTGGTGATTTTATGCCTGACGTTCAGAAAAAAATAGAAGATTTAAGAAAAACTCTGCGCTATCACAGCGACAGATATTATAATGATGACGCACCTGAAATCGAGGACTATGAATACGATATGATGATGCGGGAGTTACAGGATCTTGAGCAGAAATATCCTGAGTATGATACTCCTGATTCCCCCACAAAAAGAGTTGGCGGAAAAGCTGACAACAGTTTTGAAAGTGTTGTTCATACTGTAAGAATGGAATCTCTTCAAGACGCGTTTTCAAAAGATGAAATCAGGGATTTTGAAAAGAGAGTAACTGATGTCGTTTCAAATCCGCATTATTGTGTTGAACCTAAAATTGATGGCCTTTCCGTATCTCTTGAATATATAAACGGAGTTTTTGTCAGAGGGTCAACAAGAGGCGATGGTGATGTCGGAGAAGACGTAAGCGGCAACTTAAGAGTTATTCATAATATTCCGCTCAAACTTAACAGGAACATCCCTTATATCGAAGTCCGCGGTGAAGTTTATATGCCGAAAAAGAGCTTTGACAAAGTTGTTGACCGTCAGCTCATAAATGGTGAAAAACCTTTTAAAAATCCGAGAAACGCTGCCGCAGGTTCACTAAGGCAGAAAGACAGTAAAGTTGCGGCAACGCGCGGACTTGATATATTTGTTTTTAATGTTCAACAGGTTGAGGGCGTTACTCTTTCCTCTCATAAGCAAAGCCTTGATTTTCTCAAGGAACTCGGATTTAATACTATTCCGGGATATAGCGTTGTTGATAATATTGAAGACGCGCTCAAGCTTATTGATAAAATAGGCGAAAGCCGCGGCAGTTTGGAATATGATATAGACGGCGCTGTTGTAAAAGTTGATGATTTTGCAATGCGTGAGCAACTTGGTTCAACCGCTAAATTTCCCAAATGGGCTGTTGCCTTTAAATATCCGCCTGAAGAGAAGCAGACAAAACTTATTGATATTGAAGTTGCCGTTGGCAGAACAGGAGTGCTTACTCCTACTGCGGTTCTTGAGCCTGTTCATCTTGCTGGAACTACTGTTTCAAGAGCTACGCTCCATAATCAGGATTTTATTACCGAAAAAGGTATTGCAATCGGCGATATTGTAACTGTCCGTAAAGCTGGTGAGATAATTCCTGAGGTATTGTGTGTGAATGAGCATAATTCTGACTGCTGTTTTGAGCTTCCAAAAATATGTCCTAGCTGTGGAAGTGCAGTCATAAGAGAAGAAGGCGAAGCGGCTGTTAGGTGCATAAATCCTGACTGCCCTGCACAACTGCTTAGAAACCTTATTCATTTCTGTTCCCGTGATGCTATGGATATTGAGGGTCTCGGTCCCGCAATCATAGAGATTTTTGTTAATAACGGCCTTATAGCAAAAACTGAGGATATCTATTCACTGACGTTTGATAAAATTAACTCTGCGTCTCTAGATGGTTTTAAAGAGAAAAGCATAAATAACATTATCAGTTCAATAGAAAACTCTAAGAAGAATGACCTTTCAAAGCTTATTTTCGCACTTGGTATAAGGCATGTGGGTGCCAAAGCGGGAAAACTTCTTGCCGATCATTTCAAAGATATGGATAAGATAATGGATGCGTCTGTTGATGATATCCTTGAAATAGACGGTTTCGGAGAGATAATGGCAGAAAGTGTTTGTGAGTTCTTTAAAAATGAAAAAACTCGCAATCTTGTTGAAAAACTAAAAAATGCAGGAGTAAATATGAATTCCCTGTCTGTAATTACAGATACAAGATTTGAGAGCAAAACTTTTGTTTTGACGGGAACTCTTACTCAGTTTACAAGGGCTGAGGCTTCAAAAATTATTGAGGATTACGGCGGCAGAACTTCGTCATCGGTTTCTAAAAAAACAAGTTATGTTTTGGCAGGAGAAGCCGCTGGAAGCAAGCTTGATAAAGCTAACGCTTTAGGTGTAGAAGTTATCAGTGAAGAACAGTTTAAAGAGATGATAAAATGAAAGAAATAAGAAAAAAACAAAAAAAATTATATACGGCAATGAAGATAATCGTTTCCGTAACACTTGTGTATATTGTTGTTTATATCGGTATACAGCCGTACGCAGCTGAGTGGGGAAGAACACTGTCAATTGTTCTTAGTTACCTTAGCGACGTGCTGATAGTAGTCAGCCTTGCAATAGCACTAATATATTACTCAAGGTACGGAAAAACCAACGCTTTCCTTACCCGTATTGAGCACGAAATAAAAGACTGCGGTTATTATAAAATCAATGGCACTGTTTCTAATCAGGAAGATTATCTCAATTCTCTTTTTGATAAACTTAAAAATGACGGTTTTGCCATTGAAAGCAATGTAGAGTATGACGGACTTGAATTCAGCTATGTTGCGATGAAAAGAAAAGAATTTTTTTACGTATGCGATATAGATGATTTATCAAAAGATGATGTGCTCGCTTATCTTGACAGCACGGTTAACGACCTGACGGTCCGCAGACTAAAACGAGCCGGAAACTGCCTTATTGTTTTCATAACAGACAAAGCTCAGGACGAGGCGGTTGCGCTGTCAAAAATGATTTGTACTTTTGGCAAGAAAGAGCAGCTTAAAATAGCGATAGCAATTGCGGAGCCCGAAACTCTTAAATGTTATTTCCTGGGAAATATGCAGACAAAAACTCAGGCTATGACGGCTGAATATCTGATGAATACACATGTTCCTATTCCAGATGAGCTGAAACATAAAGAAGTTCTTGAATTTCAGAAAGAACTTGAAAAGCATATGGAAGAATTTACTATAAAAAGCTACCTTGATGGTACTTTTTATGCCCATTAAGAGGTGTTATAATGACTGAAAAAGTAAAAGAATATCTTGAATCATTAAAAGGCAAAAAGGTTGCATTTGTTGGTATGGGCGTTGCAAACGTGCCGTGCGCTGAGTGGCTTGCAAAGCACGGAATTGAAGTCTATGCCTGCGATAAGCGGGACAGGGAATATATAGGTGTTGATATATGTTCAAAGCTTGATTCCCTCGGCGTAAAATTCAGCCTTGGAGAAAATTATCTTGATGTCTTGCCTGAAATGGATATCGTGTTCCGTTCGCACGGCATACTGCCGTTTCAGAATAAATGGATAGGTGAATGCATCGAGAGAGGACAAAAGGTCACTACTGAAATGGAAGTGTTCTTTAATTTGTGCCCAGCTAAAATAATCGGTGTAACAGGCTCTAACGGTAAAACTACAACCACCACCATAATTTCAAAAATGCTTGAAGCAGAGGGTAAAAAGGTTTATCTTGGCGGCAACATTGGAAAGGCGCTTATGCCTGAACTTGAAAATATTACTGTTGATGATATTGCAGTGGCTGAACTTTCGTCATTCCAGCTTCTTACAATGGGCAATATGGTAAAGAAACCCGATATAGCGGTCGTTACAAATATTGAGATAACTCATCAGGATCATCACGTAAATCTCGATGAATATGTGGACGCTAAAAGAAATATACTCATTTATCAGTCTGCTGATTCTAAAGCTGTTCTTAATGCGGATTGCGATTATTCTATTGGCTCCCGTGTTTATCACGATATGCGCTATGATGTGCGTGGAAAACTTTATGAGTTTTCAATAAAGCATCCCGTTGAAACCGGTGCTTATCTTGATGAAAACGGCAACATCGTTTTCAGTGAGAACGGCAAACACACGGTTCTTTTCAACAAAGATATTATCAAAATTCCCGGTATGCATAATGTTGAAAACTACTGCACTGCCATTTCAGCCGTTTGGGGTCTTGTTTCGGTTGAAAATATGAAAAAGATAGCAGAAACTTTTGGCGGAGTGGAGCACAGAATTGAATTCGTTCGTGAATTTAAGGGCGTTAAATATTATAATGACTCTATCGCCACATCACCGTCACGTGTTATCAGCGGCTTAAATGCGTTTAATCAAAAGATTATTATGATATGCGGCGGCTCAGATAAAGGAAACGATATGAGCCAAATGGTGCCCCTTATTCTGAAAAAAGTAAAACTTCTTGTTTTGAACGGAGCAACGGCTGAAAAAATATATGATGCTGTCGTTTCGGACGAAAACTATAAAAATAGCGGTCTTAAGATTGAAAAGACCGATACAATGGAGCACGCCCTTATGATTGCAAAAGATTTTGCAAAAAGCGGCGATATAGTATCGCTCTGTCCTGCTTGTCCTGCGTTTGATCAGTTCAAAACTTTTGAATACAGGGGCAGAAAATTTAAAGAACTTGTGAATGGATTTACTGAATAATGGATACTTTGCAACTTTTAAAAAAATTAACTGACAGCTACGCGCTTTCGGGCTGTGAAGATAATAATTACAGCACTCTTACTGAAATTCTTTCACAGTACGGTGAAGTGCGCACTGATAATATGAAAAACGTTTTCTGCACATTCGGTGAGGGAAAGCATTTTATGCTTGAAGCTCATACTGATGAGATAGGTCTTATTGTAACTTCGATTACTGATGAAGGTTTTCTGAAATTCTCTGCAAGCGGCGGAGTGGACAGGCGCTTTCTGCCTGCAAGCGAGGTTACTGTGCTCGGAAAAGAAAATTTGCGCGGCGTAATTTGTGCTGTACCGCCTCATCTCCGTTCTGATAAGGATAAAAAAGTTAATGATATATCAGAGCTTGCCGTTGATATAGGATACTGTAAAGAAAAAGCCGAAGAACTTGTTTCACTGGGAGACAGAATTATTTTTAACCGCAGATTTGACAAACTTTGCTCAAATAAGGTTTCATCTAACTGCCTTGATGACAGATGCGGCGTTGCTTCACTTATTCTTGCGCTTGACAGATTAAAAAAACTGCCTGTAAAAATCACGGTTATGCTTTCGTCACAGGAAGAAGTGGGCACTCGCGGAGCAAAGGCAGGCGCGTTTTCTGTTGATGCTGATGAAGCAATCAGCGTTGATGTTTCATTTGGCTATTCGCCGCAGTGCAGCAAAGATGACTGCGGAATGCTTTCAAAAGGTCCTATGATAGGATTTTCACCCGTACTTGATAAAAACATCTCTGAAACTCTTGTAAAGTGTGCCGAAAAGAATAATATTCCATATCAGAAAGAGATAATGAACGGAAGAACGAGCACGGACGCAGATGTGATTTCCGTTTCTAAAAGCGGCGTAAAATGCGGGCTTATCTCTATTCCGCTTAGATATATGCACACACCGTCTGAGGTAATCGATATTAAAGATGTTGAGGCTACTGCTGATCTTATCGTTGCATATATTTCTGAAAGGGCGGGTGAATAAAATGCTTAAGGAACTTTGTCTTTTAAACGGAACCTCAGGGGATGAAAATGAGGTAAGAAATTATATTATTGATAAAATTAAAGACAAATGCGAGTATAAGATTGATGCGTTAGGTTCGGTCATAGCCTTTAAAAAAGGTAAAAAGAAACCTGATAAAAAAGTTATGCTTTGTGCTCATATGGACGAGGTAGGATTTATTATCACTCATATAACTGATGACGGGTATCTGAAATTTGCACCTGTTGGCGGTATCGAGCCTGAAGCTGTTCTTACACGCAGATTAAGTGTAAACGGAAGAATCGGCGTAGCGGGTTCAAAAGCCGTTCACCTTATGAGCAAGTCTGAAAAAGACAGTGCGCCAGAGTTCAGCGATTTTCTTCTTGATATAGGAGCGGAAGACAAAAAAGAAGCAGAGAAATATGTTTCAACAGGTGATTTTGCTTATTTTGTTTCTGATTATTGTGAATTCGGTGACGGATTTATAAAAGCAAAAGCGCTTGATGACAGAATCGGGTGTATGCTGCTTATCGAACTTATAAACAGTGAGCTTGAATATGACACATACTTTTGTTTTAATGTGCAGGAAGAGGTCGGCCTGAGAGGCTCAACTTGTACTTCATTTACGGTTCAGCCTGATATTGCCGTGGTTCTTGAATCCACAACAGCCGCTGACATTGACGGTGTTTCCGGTGCTGAAAGATGCTGCCTGCTTGGAAAAGGCCCTGTTGTTTCATATATGGACGGCAGAACTGTTTATGACAGAGAACTTTATTCCAAAGCATTTGAGATAGCAAAAGAAAACGGCATTTCCATTCAGACAAAAACAAAGATTGCGGGCGGTAATGACGCAGGTGCTATCCAAAATTCTGCGGGCGGTTGCCGTGTATGTGCCGTATCGCTCCCGTGCAGATATATTCACACAGGCTCAAGTGTAGTTAAAAAGAGCGACATTTCCGAAACACAGAAATTTTTAAAGGTTTTCATTAACTCTCTTTATGATTGAAAAAATACACGAATTCCAAAAGCTTAATTTATTTAAAGAAGAAAATATTTTTACTGTTCGTATAAAATCGTTGGCTAAGTCATACGGTTTTGATTTTTCGTTTGCTTCATTTTACAGACAAATTGAAAACGGGCTGACGACTGCTGTATTCAGCGTGCTT
>URIN01000005.1 GCA_900547915.1 uncultured Clostridium sp.
CTTTCGTACTTATCAAGCGGATGACCTGATAAATAAAGTCCTGTCATTTCCTTTTCCATTTTCAACAATTCTGTTTTAGGAAATTCATCTACCTGTGGAAGTTCAAATTCCACACCGAACGAATCGCTACCCGAGCCGAGTTCGAAAAAACCGACCTGGCCGTACATAGTTTTGCGGCGCTGTTCCTCAAGATTTGCAGAAACAACAGGCAGCGCCTGAAGCATCTGACGGCGATTAGCACCGAGTGAATCAAGAGCACCGCTTCGAATAAGACTTTCCACTGCTCGGCGATTGTAATGTGAAGTCTGAAGCCTGCGGCAGAAATCGAAGAAATCTTTAAATCTGCCGTTTTTACGTTCATTTATTATATCATCAATGAAATCTGTACCAAGATTTTTAATACCGAGCAATCCGTAATTAATGAATTTGCCGTTTGCCGAAAAACCTTTCATTGAAGTATTGACATCAGGCACGGCAAGGCGCAATCCCAGTCTTTTACCCTCTGCTATATACCGTGCTACTTTATTTGACGAATCGAGCACGGAAGTCAGCAGCGCAGCAATAAACTGAGCAGGATAATAAAGTTTTAGATATGCCGTTCTGTAAGCTACCAGTGCATAACAAGCGGCGTGTGATTTATTAAAAGCGTACTTTGCAAATTCAGTAATCTGGTCAAATATAGAATTTGCGGTATCAGAATCTATATTATTTTTCGCACACCCGTCTATAAAGTTTTTGCGTTCCGCCTCCATAACATCCTTTTTCTTTTTGCTCATGGCACGGCGAACAACATCAGCCCTGCCGTAAGAATAACCGGCAAGGGAGCGCAATATCTGCATTACCTGCTCCTGATAAACTATACAGCCGAAAGTATCATCAAGAATAGGCTTTAACTGCGGCACCGAATAATGCACTTTTTCGGGGTGGTGTGAATTTTCAACGAAAGTATCTATCTGCTTTGCAGGACCGGGTCTGTAAAGCGAATTTGCAGCTATTAGGTGCTCAAGTTTTGTTGGTTTCAAATTCATGAGCATTTGTTTCATGCCGCTTGATTCAAACTGAAAAATGCCCTCAGTCTGCCCGCGCGAAAACAGCTTATACACTTCGGGGTCGTCTATTGGAATTTTATTAATATCTATACCTGCATTTTTTGATGCAACATCAATAACTGTGAGTGTACGCAGACCTAAAAAGTCCATTTTAAGCAGACCGAGTTCTTCGAGTTCGGTCATTATATACTGCGTTACCACAAGACCGTCATTCGTTGCGAGCGGAACATAAGAAGAAACGGGGTCGTGTGTAATTACAACGCCTGCCGCATGGGTAGAAGTGTTGCGGGGCATTCCCTCAACTTTACGAGCCGTATCTATCAGTTCTGCCACACGGGCATCCTGATCCATAAGTTCACGCAGTTTTGATGATTTTACTGCATCATCTATGGTTATTTTATACTCGTTAGGAACGAGTTTGGCAACGGCATCAACCGCCGAATACGGCATACCCATTGCCCTGCCCACATCTCTGATTGCCGCTCTTGTCTGCAAAGTACCGAATGTTACTATTTGGGCAACATGGTCTGCGCCGTATTTGCGGGTAACATAATCTATTACCTCCTGGCGGCGCTCATAGCAGAAATCAATATCAAAATCGGGCATGGAAACGCGCTCAGGATTAAGAAAGCGCTCAAAAAGAAGATTATACTTCATGGGATCAAGGTCGGTTATGCCCATACAATAAGCGGCAAGCGAACCTGCTCCGGAACCTCTGCCAGGTCCTACCGGTATGCCCTGCGCCTTAGCAAACGAAACGAAATCCGCCACTATTAAATAATAGTCCGTATACCCCATTTTGTTTACTGTTTCAAGTTCATATTCAAGCCGGTCCTTATATTCCTGAGGAGGATCGGTATATCTTTTCTCAAGTCCCTCGTAGCAAAGGCGGCGGAAATATTCAAAATGGCTTATATCCTCATTTATTTCAAAATAAGGCAGTTTTGTTTTTCCGAATTCAAAATCAAAATTACATCTTTCGGCAATTTTCGCGGTATTTTCAACAGCTTCAGGAAGCTCGGGGAAAAGCTGTTTCATCTCTTCCTCTGATTTAAGATAAAATTCCTGAGAATGGAATTCAAGCCCTGTATCCTCTCCGATTACGTGGTTGGTTGCTATGCAAATAAGCACCTGCTGTATTTTTGAGTCTTCTTTTTCTATATAGTGAACGTCATTTGTTACAACAAGCGGTATACCGGTTTCAGAATTTAATCTCTTTATCCCCTCGGCAACTATCTTCTGCTCTTTTATACCGTGGTCCTGAAGTTCAAGAAAATAATTGTCCTCGCCGAAAACATCTCTGTACCAAAGCGCAGTATTTTTTGCCCTTTCATAATCACGCTCAAGGATAGCCTGCGGTATCTCTCCAGCAAGGCACGCTGAAAGGCAGATAAGACCCTCGTGGTATTTTTCGAGTATATCGTGATCAACCCTTGGCTTGTAATAATAACCCTCAGTATAGGAAAGCGAAACAAGTTTTATAAGATTTTTATATCCCTTTTCATTTTCGCACAGCAGGATAAGGTGGTTATAATCCTTATCAAGCACCTTTTCACGGTCGAACCTAGTGCGAGGTGCAACATACACCTCACAGCCTATTATCGGCTTTATTCCGTGCTTTTTACATGTCTTATAAAAATCGACCGCTCCGTACATATTGCCGTGGTCTGTTATTGCAAGTGAAGTCATACCCAGCTCTTTTGCCCGCAAAACAAGCGGCTCGATTCGGCAGGCGCCGTCAAGCAGCGAATATTCAGTATGAAGATGGAGATGGGTAAACATATCTATACTTCCTTAAAACAGATTACAGACACAATTTAAGTTCTTCAAGCGGCTCTTTATATCTCTTTGAGCAATTTGGCAGAACTTTGCTTTCAAGCGCATCTGTAAATATTTTCTTTTTATGCTCATTTGAAATTCGGTATTTAGAAACCGTTTCTATATATTCTTCTTTTTTATTAAGTGTACACAAAGAAGTACCAAACGCTCTCACTTCAACAGTGTCTGTCGGCAAGACACCGTTTACAGTAACGGAAAGAGAATCATCCGCGCTGACAAGTGCAGTTGCCTCGGCTCCGTTTACAAATACTTTTACACTTTCTGCACAATCAGTATCAAAGAAATTAATTTTGTAATTCCTTTTATCCGGAATTACGGATAAGTCACCTGCTGAAGGATTTATTTTGAATATTATATCCTTTTCGGTGCTGTTTATTTCAAATTTTGTTTCAGCAAACGCTCCGTTTTTATAATTCATCGTTTCGCCGTCATCTTCGTAGAGAGTAAAACTGCCGCTGCCCGAAAAAGCGAGTATCTCAATATCCGTTGGATTTTCCGCCGCGTTTGAAGTATCGTCCATATCAAGCGGAATTATTGCGCCTTCTTTTGCCAGAACGGGGAAATTCTCGGCACCACGGAACATCTTTATAAATCCGCCGCCGTTATATGACCTGCGTGTAAAAATATCAGTATATCTTCCCTCGGGGAGCCATACTGTTACGGCTGCAAAACCTGTTTTTTTATCCGCAGGGTCTGTTATCGGAGCTGCGATAAGTTCGCTGCCAAAAAAGTATTGATTGCGGCATTTATACGCTTCAGGTACATTTGGATACCCGTAATACATAGGCTCCATAAGCGCCCTGCCGTATTTATGGGTATGATAATTCATTGTGTAGATATACGGAATAAGTCTGCGGCGCAGGCGCAGGAAATGAGAGACTATATTATTTGCCTCATATCCGTATTTCCACGGCTCCTTGCCCATAAACTCATTGCTTGTTGAATGAAGTCTGTTAACAGGACTGAAAACGCCGAACTGCACCCAGCGTATATAAAGCTCGTCATCTTTTTTACCGTGCATATGTCCGCCTATGTCGTGGCTCCACCACGTATAGCCTATATTTGAAGCTGTTGCTGTTGAATAAGGCTGAAAACGCAGGCAGCTCCAAGTTATCATAGTATCGCCCGAAAATCCCAGCGGATAGCGCTGACTTCCCGCCTCGGCAAATCTTGAGAGTATCATTCCCCTTTTGCCGCCTCGGCAATTATCAAGATAATGATAATGGTTGAGCGCCCACAACGGATCAAGACCTTGGAGCTTAGATTTTTTGCCCTGCTGCCAGTCTATCCACCAAAAATCCACTCCGTCATTTTCATACGGATGATGCAGATATTCGAAATAAGCCTCCATATATTTAGGATCCGCGCAGTCAAACGGTATCTTCTTTTTAGCGGCGGGGTCAACGCCCATATATTTTGCGAAATCGTCGTATCTGTCCTCAAAAAAGCGAACACCGTCAGCGGGGTGAAGATTTACGGTTATTCTGAGATTTTGGGATTTAAGCCATTTCAGAAATTCTTTGTAATCGGGGAAAAGATGAGTATTCCAGCTGTAACCGGTCCAACCGCTTTTAATATCGGCAGGATCAGTGCCCGGCACGCCAGAAAATTCTTTTTTGAGATCTACCCAGTGCCAATCCATATCTATGGTGGCAACGGTGAGCGGTATTTGCTCTTTTTCAAATCGTTTAATTAAATCTATGTATTCCTGCTGTGTGTAAGCCTTATATCTGCTCCACCAGTTTCCGAACGCAAAGCGTGGTATGAGCGGAACGCCGCCCGTAAGGCGCAGAAAATCCCTGACGGCGGAACGATAATCTCTGCCGTAAGCAAAGACATACACATCCTTTTCTTTTTCACTGCGAGGGAGAATAGCGCCGTTATTATCTATAAGAAGTGACTTTGAATCGTCAAAAATTGCAGTGCCGTTTTCAGAAACGATTCCGTCTCCGAGCGGAATTGCACCTACCGTTCCATCAAGAGTTCTGTATGTACCTTTAAGATTTCCTTTTTTTAGGTCTCTGATTTTTCTGCCTGATATTTCTGCATAAAGTATCTTGCCGTTTGAACTGTCAACCGCAATGCTGCAAAGCTTTGTTGAAACAACAACTGTGCTGCCCGATACGCTTGTTTTAAATTCGGGGCATTCAAAATTTCTGCACCACACCTTTTGGGTTGGCGCATCCGTAAAATTTCCGTTTTTTGAAAATTCAACTCTAAAAAGTCTGTCTGCGAGCACGCTTATGCGTGTATTTCCCTTTACAAAAACACAATCTTTTTCCGTGCGTGAAGCAGGTGAAATGGAAAATGCTTCTTTAAAATTCATAAAAGCCACCCCTTTGCGGGCATCAGAGCCCATTTGCAATATCTACTATTCTTTTAAGCCTGTGGTTGAGCCCGCTTCTGCTGATTGGAGGCGAGCAAAGCTGGGCAAGTTCAGCAAGGCTAGAATCCGGATTTTCATATCTGAGTTCAGCCGCGCTTTCAAGACTTTCATTAAGAAAGTTCTTTCCCTTTAACTTCCATATTTTTTCTATAGCTGATATCTGAACAGCAACAGCGTTTACCATTTTATTTATATTCGCCGTCTCACAGTTAGCCTGACGGTTTGCTTTATTTCTGAAATCCTTAAATATCTTAATATTCATCATTTCAAACATTGAGCCTGAAGCACCCATCATATAAAGACAGTTTTCTATGGATTCACTTTCCTTAAAATAAATTATATTATACCCTTTTCTGTTTGTATGCTTGGGGCTGAGTTCCATTTCCTGAAGAAGAGTGAAAAGGCTTTTTGACAAATTATAATAAGGAACTGTAAATTCAAGATGATAATCCTTTTTTGGGTCTGAAAGAGTACCGCATGCAAGAAAAACACCGGCGAGGAAAGCCTTTCTGCACTCTTCACACCTAAAATTAGTGTGGTCTATTTTAAGGCTTCCTGCTCCGTCATGGCCAAAACTTCTGAATAATTTTTGAGCATCTGTTTTATCAGAAACAGATGCCGTGTAATTTCTTCCGCGTGGCGATACAATCACTTGCGCGTCAATATTAAAAATATCTTTTAATAGCGTCTGAAAAAGCAGCGCTGTGGGCTCGTTTTCCGTTTGCAGTGAAACGCTGCTTTCCGAAAAACTTTTCCCGAAAAGAGAAAGACCGTAAAGCAGCGCCCTTTTGCAGCATTGCTGCTCATATTCAGTTTTTACAAGTTCGTTTTTAACCTGCATTGAAAAGGACACAATACTTCACCGCCTTTCCGTGTGATTTTTATAATATATCAGCTTCTTGAAATATCTCTGTGGTTTACGGAAACGTTGTCCCATTTCTTTTCAAAATGCTCTTTAAGTGCCTCAGCAATTGCAACCGAGCGATGGTTACCGCCCGTACAGCCGATTGCGAAAACTATCTGACTCTTGCCCTCTTTAATATAAAGCGGGTTGAGAAAATCAAGCAGGTCAATGAGTTTATTAAGGAGTTCGGTAGACTCACTGAATGAAAAGACATAATCACGTACTTCTTTATCAAGACCTGTTTTATTGCGCAGATTTTCAACCCAATAAGGATTGGGCAGGCATCTTACATCGATAACGAAATCCGCTTCATTGGGGATACCGTGTTTGAAGCCAAATGATTCAACGTGGATATTCATAATATCCTTATCATCGCCGACAAGTATCTGAGTAAGTCTTGTCCTAAGCTGATTTCCTGTTAAATCGGAACTGTCAATAACAAAATCTGCCTTTGAACGAAGCGGCGTCATTATCTCTCTTTCATACGCAAGTGCCTTTGCTATATCACCGTTGAAGCGGTCAGCATAAGGATGCTTTCTTCTTGTAAGCTTGTAACGTTTGAGAGCAATATGTGTCTTTATATCAAGATACACTATCTTTACGTCATATCCGTAATTTTCAAGATTATCAAGTATGCCTATTACACCGCTGAAATCTTCGGTTGATCGAATATCCATAACTATGGCAATTTTATTATCTTTCTGCTTAGAGATAAGCTCTATGAAAGTAGATAAAAGTTCAGGCGGCATATTATCTATACAGTAATAGCCGATATCTTCCATAAAACCTATTGCCGTTGATTTTCCCGCTCCTGAGAGACCTGTGATAATTACGAGTTCTTTAGTCTGTTTAGCCATTATTCAGTTACCCTTATTTCCATTTCCAGCTTAACGCCTTTTTGCTTATATACAGTATCACTGCAGAATTTACAAAGTTCTAAAACATCGCTGCAGGTAGCGCCGCCTTTGTTGATGACAAAGCCTGCGTGTTTTTCGCTTACCTGAGCACCGCCTACCGACTTGCCCTTAAGTCCGCATTCCTCAATAAGAGCACCAGCGAAATATCCGGGCGGACGTTTGAATGTTGAGCCGGCACTTGGATATTCAAGAGGCTGCTTTGCACGCCTGCGTGAAATAAAATCCTGCATTTTTGCTTTTATTTCTTCTTTGTTTCCCTTTTTCAGCTTTACATAAATGCCCGTAATAGTACATCCATTGTTATAATAAGCTGAATGCCTGTACGAAAGTTCAAGGGCATCTCCTTCAAGGAAGCCCTTATTTCCGTTTTTATCAATGTGCTCGCATTTGAAAAGCACATCTTTCATCTCTCCGCCGTAAGCGCCCGCATTCATAAACGCGGCACCGCCGCAGGAACCGGGAATTCCGTAAGCAAACTCTAGCCCTGAAAGCGAATTTTCAAGTGCAAAGCGGCACAGCTTCATCAGCGGCGCTCCGCTCTGTGCGAAAATCACATTTTCATCCTCAAGCCTTACTTCGGAAAAATCACTTGTAAAACAAATAACACAGGCATTTATACCGTTATCCGAAACGAGCAGATTAGAGCCGTTCCCCACGGGCAGAAAGCGTATATCATTTTCAGCGCAGAATTTGATAACCAACTGAGCCTGCTCATCTGTTGACGGAAACGCCATTACTCTTGCGTTTCCCCCTATCTTAAATGTGGTATGGTTGCTCATTGGCTCATTTTCGGAATATCTTATTCCGCTTTTATTTAAAAAATCAATTAACTGTTCCAAAAAATCACCGTTATTGAGCGGAGCCGAGAAGTGATGCCCCGATTATTCCTGCATCATTACCGAGTTCCGCTTTCATTATGCGAGTCTGTATCTTGCTGTGGATAGAATATCTTTCGGCCTGAACATATCTTCTGAGCGGACCCATAAGAGTTTCTCCCTCATTGCAGATACCGCCGCCTACACATATGATTTCAGGCTGAAGAGCGTTTACAATATTGATAAGGCCGCAAGCTACATACTTTATGTAGTTATCGACTACCTTAATAGCGTCTATATCGCCCTTACGCATAGCGTCAAACGCAGTTCTGCCACTCACTTTTCCCTCCTGCTTTGCAACTTCGTGCATAATGGAGTTTGGATTTTCTTCCATTGCCTTACGTGTTTGACGAATAAGAGCAGTAGCTGACGCGTAAGATTCCCAGCAGCCTTTTCTGCCGCATGAGCACGGTTCACCGTCAACAACTATAACCATATGTCCGCACTCACCGCCGGCGCTGTTTACACCGGTAACGATTTTGCCGTCTATGATAATACCGGAACCAACTCCTGTGCCGAGAGTTACTGCAACAAAGTTTTTACAACCGTCTCCGCAGCCTGCATACGCCTCTCCGAGAGCAGCGCAGTTGGCGTCATTAGCGATATATATGGGAAGATCGCCAAGTCTTTCGGCAAGCATATCACGCGCAGGAACATTATTAAAACCAAGGTTGTTTGCAAATTCAATGACACCATTATCATTGACAGTACCTGGGGTTCCGAGACCTACTGTGGATATATCCTTTATAGTAAGACCTGCTTTGTCAAGCGCCTCACGGCACACCATAGCAATATCGTCAAAAATCTCATCTGCCGAACGCGGAACAGCCGTTGGGGTCTTACCTGTTGCAAGGATATTATACTTGTCGTCAACCACTGAGGCAACAATATTTGTGCCTCCCAAATCAATTCCAATATTATACATAAATTTTACCTTTCCGCCCGCTTTTAAATTGCAGACCGCGCGGCGGGCATACGCACGGCGCTGATATATAAATCAAATTTATACGATTTAAGAATTTTGCCAGATTTCGAGTTCTTTTTCTCCAGGCTCAAAATCGTCCATACCGAGACCTATCATAAGTTCTCTTGCCGCGTTATATCCCATCTTTTTCTGACGGTTGTTCATAGCGGCGGTCTCGATAATTACCGCAAGGTTTCTGCCCGGGTTTACGGGAACCGTTATAACAGGAACCTTAACATCAAGTATTTTTGTATACTCATTATCTATGCCGAGACGATCATACGCTTTGCCGGATTCCCATGGTTCGAGGCAGATAACCATATTTATTTTCTCTGAATCCTTAACGGAGCCCATACCGAAAAGACGTCTGGCATTTATAATGCCTATTCCTCTAAGCTCGATAAAGTGCTTTATATTATTAGGCGAAGAGCCTATAAGAGTATGACCGTCAGTTCTTCTGATCTCAACGGCATCATCCGCAATAAGACGATGGCCACGCTTTATAAGTTCAACAGCGGTTTCGGATTTGCCGGCTCCGCTTTCACCCACAATAAGCACGCCCTCACCGTATACCTCACATAAAACGCCGTGGCGTGTTATCCTTGGCGCAAGGCTTGTGTTGAGAAACTGTATTAGATTTGCAAGAAACGGTGATGTTTCTTCACTGGTTCTGAGAAGAGGAACACCATGCTTTATAAACTGCTGTTCAAAATGCTCAGGTGTTTCAAGACCTCTTGTTACCACTGCGGCAGCAGGTTTCAGACTGAGCCAGCTTTCGAGGGCATTTATTTGGCGTTCTTTGCTCATATTCTGCAAAAAGCCAAATTCCGTCCAACCGAGTATCTGTATCCTTTTAGGATCAAAATAATCAAGATACCCTGTAAGAACAATACCGGGTCTGTTTACCTCATTTGTTTCTATCAGAATTTCATTTGCATCCTTTGGCATATAGATTGTCTCAAGGCCATGAGAATCTATAACCTTTTGGAGCGATACAGTATAATGCTCGGACATATAATCAAATCCTTTCAGCACTGATTAAAAGCAGACCGCACGCCGTTTCAGGGCGTCTGCATATCAGTTATATTATATAATAAAACTCAAACCTTTATCAACCTTTTATTAACAAAATCTATAAAATTATTATTAAGATTTACAAATCGTTGTTTTTATGATATATTACAATAAACTTATTTTGTAGCAAGGGATGAAAAGATGAAATCCGAACTTAAAATAGCTGTCGGAACGGAAGCGTTTCCACCCACAATAGACGGCATCAGCACAGTAGCCAAGTGCTATGCGGATATCATTAACGATAAGCTCGGCAAAGCGGTTATAGTTACTCCTAAAAACCCAAATCAGGAGGACTATAAATATAAATACCAAATTTACAGATACAAAAGTCTTTTTACTTTCGGCGAGGGATATCCTGTAGGCTGGCCGTTCAAAAGAAAATTCAGTGAAGATATCATTAATATGGGTTTTGACGTGCTTCATTCCCACTGCCCAATTGCAACAAGTTATTTTTACAGACGTGTAAACAGGATAAAACGTATTCCTCAGGTGCTTACATACCACACTAAATATGAATACGATTTTGAATCCAGAATACCCGGTTACCCCCTTAAACACAGAGCATACGGCTTTTTGCTGAACAACATCAAAAGCGCTGACGAAGTGTGGGTAACGAGCAAAGGCACTGCCGAATCACTTAGAAAAGTCGGCTATGAGGGCGACTATATAATTATGCCGAACGGTTGCGACCTGCCAATAAGCAAATTTTCAGATGAAGACAAAGATATAATAAGGCGCAAGCACTCAATACCCGAAGATGTACCAATTCTGATTTTTGTGGGCAGAATGATGTGGTATAAAAACATCAAAATAATTATTGACGCATGCAACAAACTCAAAGCAAACAATTTCGATTTTAGACTTCTTATGGTAGGAGCAGGACCTGATGAAAACGCAATAAAAAAATATGTGAGGAAATCGGGACTTGTCTCAAACATAATCTTTACCGGACAAATACTTGACAGAAGCGAGCTGCAGCTTTATTACAGTGCAGCCGACCTGCTTGTATTCCCCTCTGTTTTTGACACAAACGGACTTGTTGTGCGTGAGGCAGCAGCCTCTGCCACCGCCGCGCTCCTTGTTGACGGTTCCTGTGCCGCAGAAGGTATAAAGGACGGAGAAACAGGATTTTTGTGCAGTGAAAATGCTGATTCAGTGGCTCAATCCATATTGAAAATATTTGAAAACAAAGGCAGACTGACTGACGCCGGAATAAACGCACAGAATGACATTTATATTTCATGGGATGAATCAATAAAAAAAGCTTACGAAAGATACCATGTTGTGATAGATGATTTTTATTCAAAAGGCAAGGACAAAGAACCTTACAAATACTGATTAAACAAAATAACGCCGTCTCATAACGAGACGGCGTTTAATTTTACCATTAAAGTTTTGAAATTTCCTCTATAAACGCTGAGGCAGAATCGAATTCCTTGTAAACAGAAGCAAAGCGAACATAGGCAACTTCATCTATCTCACGCAGTTTTTCCATAATGAGCTCGCCTATACGAACACTTGTAACTTCCCTGTCAGTAGCACTCTGGAGTGTTGCTTCTATTTCAGATATAGCGGTTTCAAGCTCTGTGGAGGTAACCGGCCTTTTTTCACAAGCGCGCAGCATACCCTTAAGCACCTTGTTGCGGTCAAACACCTCTCGGCTCTTATCTTTTTTGATCACGATGATCGGAACATCTTCAATGACCTCATAGGTAGTAAAACGCTTACCACACTGCACACACTCACGGCGGCGGCGAATTCTTTCGTTTTCATCTGTCGGCCTTGAATCAATTACCTTACTTTCTTCACAGCCGCAAAAAGGACACCTCACGGCATTTCCCCCCCTTGAAAATATTACCAAATGTGATTATACCACAACATATAGAGAAATGCAAGTGTTTTCACTTTACACCTATATATTGATTTTAATTGTGCTTTAATGTGGTAGTTTGCCTGTTATTGTATATGAACATCCAAACTGCCATTGCGATTATGATAATATAACCCACAAAAGACCATACGTCGGGAACATCACCGAACACGAAGAAACCTACAACAGCGGCAAAAACGATCTGAGAATAGTCATAAACGGAGATTTCACGGCTTGGGGCACATGTATACGCGGCTGTTATGGCAAACTGACCGCCGGCTGCAAACAGACCCGCCATCAGCAGCGCAAACCACTGAAAAGCCGTCATATAATGATAGTCAAAAATAAGATACGGCACGGTAAGAAGACACGAAAAGGTTGAGAAGAACAGCACGATAAGCCTGCCATTTTCGCCCTTTATTCCGAGCCATCGCACACACGTGTAGGCACCGCCCGCAGCCATTCCTCCTCCAAAACCGGCAAGAGAAGCGAGCAGGTCGGCATTGCCGAAAGTTGGTTTTATTATGAAAAGTGCTCCTATAAACGCCACGGCAATAGCTATTGCCTGTTTAGGTTTTACTTTTTCTTTAATAAATATGGCTGAAAACACCAAAGCAAAAAACGGGCTCATTTTATTGAGCATCGAGGCATTCGAAAGCTCTATCTTGTCAAGCGCATAAAAATTTCCGAAAACACCCGCCAAGCCTGCTGCCGAACGTATAAGCAGATATTTAAGACTGCCTTTTTTCGGCTTGAAACTGTCCCCCGCCTTTACCATTGCTATAAAAGCGAATATCATTGCAACGAAATTTCTGAAAAAGACCTTTTGCATTGTAGGCAGGTCGCCAGAAAGGCGCACAAAAGTATTCATTCCCGTAAAGCTTAGTGCGGAACTATAAAAATTACGCCTTTTGTTTTATTGCTCAGGCCCGCAAATTTTGATAACATCAGCACACCTCAAAACAAACGGCGGAGGAAATCCTCCGCCTTGAAATCAAATATTTTTTATTATTCGGCAAGCAGTTTTTCAACACACGCAAGACGAACACATATACACATAAGCTCCGCTGCTATATCAAGTTCCTCTGTAGGAGGATAAGAAGGAGCTATACGGATATTGCGGTTATTGGGGTCATTGCCGTAAGGATATGTTGCACCTATTGTTGTAAGAACAACACCTGCTTCCTTGCAGAGCTCACCGACTCTTTTTGCGCAGCCGTCCATAACATCAAGACTAATGAAATAGCCGCCCTTTGGCTCTGTCCATGAAGCTATTCCAAGACCTTCAAGTTCATTATTAAGATGCTTGATAACCATATCAAACTTAGGTTTGAGAATAGCGGCATGTTTTTTCATATGAGCAAGTATGCCGTCAACATTCTTAAAGAACTCAACATGACGGTGCTGATTCATCTTATCATAGCTGATAGTCTGAGCGTTAAGACGCTTTTTGATGGCTTTAATATTATTATCGCTTGCCGCAAGAGCCGAAACGCCTGCACCAGGGAAAGTAATTTTTGAAGTTGAGCACACTTCGATAACCATATCCTCGTTTCCGTACTCGGGCAGAACATCAAAGATATTAAGAAGTTTATCGCCGTCTTCAACAAAATCGTGAACCATATATGCATTATCCCATATAATTCTAAAATCCTTTGCAGCGGGTTTGAGAGCAGCTATTTTGCGAACTACCTCATCACTGTAAGTTATACCCTGAGGATTTGAATACTTGGGAACGCAGAACATACCTTTTACGCTCGGATCCTTAACAGCTTCCTCAATAGCGTCCATATCAGGGCCGTCAGCCTTCATATCAATATTAATCATTTCAATTCCGAAATGCTCAAGGATAGTGAAATGACGGTCATAACCCGGAACGGGGCAAAGAAACTTAACACTGTCAAGCTTGCACCACGGTGTATCGCCCGCGCCGTGTGTAAAACACTGTGAAATATAATCAAACATAAGGGTAAGGCTTGCATTGGGACCTACTATAACATTTTCAGGTTTAACCTGCATCAGGTCGGCAAAAAGTTTTTTGCAGGCAGGAGTACCATCCATCATACCGTAATTTCTGAGGTCTACACCGTTTTCGGTATAATCGGTAACATCATTCAGACCCTTTGAAAGATCAAGCTGGTCTGAGCCGGGCTTACCTCTGCTCATATCAAGTTTGAGGCCTTTTGCCTTAAAGTCGTTGTACCTTTTTTCAAGTTCCGCCTTTTCAGCCTGAAGCTCGGCGGAGGTCATATCTGTATAAGGCTTTTTCATAAAAGCACCCTCCTTATCTAAACTACTGTGTTATTTTACCACTTTTAAAATACCATTTCAATGTATAAAATAATTAGAAAAGAGTGCATAAACAGACTGAAAACTATAAAATGTGCAACACAATCAGCATGCCGGCTCTATAAACCACTTTGTTTCCTCAAGAAAAAGATAGGTTGGCGTGCCCTCAACAGAGCAAGTATATCTTATACCCGCGCCGCCGCTTTTGAGTGATGCGGCAGGACGTATATCACGCACACGGTCTATCTCAAATTTCTCATCGCCTATTTTTACGGCAAAAGGCATTATTGTGCCCTCTGTATCAAACTTTGCAAAAACCTCTACATATCTTCTCATTTTTATTATGCTCCTTTATATTCTTTGAAATACCCCTCCGGGTGAATGGTGTGGTCATCGTGCGGATTAAAATGGCTGAGATCCTGTGCCGCAAGCATTGACGCGCGCTGAACGGCATAATTGCCGAAACGGCGGCGTATATCATCAACGGCACGTTCCACCTTTTCAAGCTTTTCATGTTTTTCAACACTGCCGCTCAAATCAAACTGCAGCAATTCTCTTCCGAAATCAAAAACGGTAATTCCAACACTTCTGAGAGGTTTCTCCCAATTATAGTTTGCCCTGAAAAGAGCCATTGCTGCCGAAATTATTTCCGAGGAAACATCAGTATACATTTTAAGTTTTGTTTGCCGCGTAAAACTCCTTAATTCGCAGTCCCTTACGGATATTGAAACTCCCCTGCCCTTTACGCCGTGTTCCCTGAGTCTTCTTGCCACGCTCTCCGCAAGCACAGTCATAACTGTCTTTAC
>URIN01000006.1 GCA_900547915.1 uncultured Clostridium sp.
GCCCGTATCTTTGTTTATAAAGAAAGTAAAATACGAAATTTAAGTTAATGAGGTGGTCCAATGCTTTTCGGTAAAAAAAGCGACGGTTATGAATTTATTATAGCCGGTTTAGGAAATCCCGGCGCAAAATATGAAATGACCCGCCATAATGCTGGGTTTCTTGCCGTGGAACTGCTTGCGCGTGAAAATGATTTTGATATTAAGCGCCTTAAATTCCACGCCCTTACTGCTGATTTTTCCGGCTTTGGTAAAAAATGCCTTATTATGAAACCGCAAACGTTTATGAATAATTCAGGCGAGGCAATAGGTGAAGCGGCAAGATTTTATAAGATACCGCCCCAGAATGTTATTGTGATATCTGATGATATTTCACTTGATGTCGGCAAAATAAGAATACGCCGCAAAGGCTCGGCCGGCGGGCACAACGGCCTTAAAAGCATAATAGAACATCTTGGCAGCGAGGATTTTCCGCGTATCAAGGTAGGCGTAGGCAAAAAACCGAATGCCTATATGGATCTTGCGGACTGGGTACTCGGCAGATTTCCTAAAGAGCAGGAAGCGGATCTCAAACAGGCACTCATCAATGCCGATGATGCTCTTCGGCTTATCGTAAACGGTGAAACGGATAAGGCGATGAATCTTTATAACTGATAAAACCATATAAATCGTATATCATAAGAGTAAGAAAGAGCCGATATTATGTCTTGTATTTCTGAAATTTTTAAAAACAGCGGGGAGTTTAACCGGCTTCAACAGGCAGAGGGCGCTAAAGGTGCGCTCGGAGCTGCGGATGCGGTTAAGGCCCCGCTTATACATTCTTTGATGCAGTCGGGCGGAAAAGCGCTTGTTGTAACGGCTGATGAAGCATCTGCTGTCAGAATGTGCGAAAATCTGGGAGCGCTTCAGGAGGGCGTTGTGCTCTATCCGTCCAGAGAGTTTACTTTTGAACAGGTGGCGGGAGTTTCCCACGAGTTTGAGCATATACGTCTCGGCGCTCTTTCAAAGATACTTGCGGGTGAGTTTACTGCTGTTGTTTGTTCAGTAAATGCAGCGTGTCAGTTTACAATGCCGCCGCAGGAACTTAAAAAGCGCACGCTTAAAATAAAGCAGGGCGATACGGTCAGTCTTTCGGAGCTTGCTCAGAAACTTGTTTTCGCAGGCTACAGCCGTTATGACCAGGTTGACGGTGTGTCTCAGTTTGCGCTGCGAGGCGGCATTGCGGATGTTTTTCCTCCCGGAAACAGCGAACCAGTAAGAATTGAATTTTGGGGAGATTCGGTTGATACGCTCTCCACTTTTGATCCCGTTACACAGCGCCGCACTGGAAATATAAAGGAAATAGAAATAATTCCTTCTACGGAAGTTCTGTTTGAATCAAATGAAAAATTTGCTAAAAGTATTGAAAAACTTTCCGCTTCGCTTCGCGGAAAAGCAATCAAGGCAAGGGAACTTCTTGATTCGGATGCCGAAAATCTAAGAAACGGTGTTTCACCTGCGTGCTGTGACAGATATTTGCCTCTTGCTTATGAATCACACGGCATTTTTGATTATTTTGGTGAAAATGATTTTTTGTTCGTATGCGAAAGCGCAAAGGTAAAGGATAGGGCGCAGAATTCGGATAAACTCTGGAATGAGCGCATAAAATACTGCCTTCAGGATTTTACGCTTTGCAAAGGTTTAGATAAATTCACCATTGATTTTGAAGAACTAAAGGATATTTATGTGAAGTCAGGCGCAGTGTATCTTGATTCACTGCCTCGCGGCTCTTTTGACACGCCGGTTTCCTGCCTTGCCGATTTCAACACGCAGAGTTTCAACCGCTGGAGCGGAAAAGTCAGTGAACTTGAGGAAGAATTAAAGCCGCTTGTCAAAAAAGATTACACCGTGTGCATCATGGCGGGTACTTCAAGAAGCGCCCGCGCTTTGGCAAATGACCTTAATGACGACGGTATTATTACCGTTTTTTCAGATGGTATGCCTGAAAGATTTCAGCCCGGCGCCGTTACAGTAACAACGGGCACTATGTCCGCGGGTTTCAGAATTGCGGATATGAAATTTGCGCTTATCACGCATACAAAGACGCAGACTAAGCAGAATAAAAAGAGAAAAGTAAATTCTAAAAACGCAATCCATTCTCTCGATGAACTCAGCGTCGGCGATTATATCGTTCACAATGTTCACGGTATAGGTGTCTTTGAGGGCATACAGGCTCTTGAAATGAACAAGGTCAAAAAGGATTATATCAAAATCGCTTATGCAAAGGGCGATGCGCTTTATGTACCTGTAACTCAGCTTGACCTGGTTTCAAAATATATCGGCCCCGGCGATAACGCAAATGTAAAAGTAAATCGTCTCGGCGGCGGAGAGTGGAAAAAGACAAAGGCAAGAGTGCGCGAATCCGTTAAGGATATGGCAAAGGAACTCATTGCGCTTTACGCAAAGCGAATGAGCACAAAAGGGTATGCTTTTTCTGAAGATACAGACCTTCAGCGGGATTTTGAACTGCGCTTTGCCTATGATGAAACGGATGACCAGCTAAGATGCACTGAGGAGATAAAACGCGATATGGAGCGCTCTGTGCCAATGGAGCGTTTGCTATGCGGCGATGTAGGTTTCGGCAAAACTGAAGTTGCGCTCAGAGCGGCATTCAAGTGTATCAGCGAGGGTAAACAGTGCGCACTGCTGGTGCCCACAACGGTGCTTGCAATGCAGCATTTCAATACCGCACGTGAAAGAATGGAAGCTTTTCCTGTTAATATAGAAATGCTTTCACGTTTCGTACCTGCGCAGAAGCAGAAAGAAGTGCTCAAAGGCCTTGAATCAGGCAACGTTGATTTTCTTATAGGTACTCACAGAATTATAAGTAAAGATATAAAATTTCACGATCTCGGTCTGCTTATAGTTGATGAAGAGCAACGTTTCGGTGTTGCTCAGAAAGAAAAATTAAAACAAAAATTTCCTCGTGTTGACGTTCTCACGCTTTCAGCAACGCCTATTCCAAGAACGCTCAATATGGCTATGAGCGGCATACGTGATATGAGCGTTATTGAGGAAGCACCTGCGGACAGGTATCCCGTTCAGACATATGTGTTAGAATATGATTTCGATATTCTCACAGAAGCAATGGAGCGTGAACTTGAAAGGGGCGGCCAGTGCTATTACCTGCACAATAATATAGAATCAATAGACGGCGTTGCCGCAAGAATAAAAAAAGCACTGCCTGATGCAAATGTAGCCACCGCCCACGGCAGAATGACGCAGGAGCAGCTTTCCGATATATGGGCAAAAGTTGTAAACGGCGAGATTGATATACTTGTGTGCACCACTATTATCGAAACGGGCGTTGATGTTTCAAACGTAAACACGCTAATAATAGAAAACGCAGACAGGCTGGGACTTGCCCAGCTTCATCAGATAAGGGGCAGAGTCGGCAGAAGTTCACGCCGAGCTTTCGCTTATTTCACTTTCACAAGAGGTAAAGAACTTACTGAAATTGCGCAAAAACGTCTTGAGGCTATCAGAGAATATACTGAGTTCGGCTCAGGTTTCAAAATAGCTATGCGAGATCTTGAAATAAGAGGAGCAGGCTCGCTTCTCGGCAGCCGTCAGCACGGTCATATGGAAGCGGTCGGTTATGATATGTATCTTAAATTGCTCGGAGAGGCGGTTGCTCTTGAAAAGGGTGAGATAACCGAGGATACCGAGGAGCAGGAATGCCTTATCGACCTTCCTATCGAAGCGCATATCCCAGAAACCTATATCCGCTCAACGCCGCAAAGGCTCTCTATGTATAAGCGAATTGCCGCCGTGCGTACGGATGCGGACGCAAACGATGTGCTTGATGAACTTAGAGACAGATTCGGAAATCCGCCGCCGTCAATCAACGGCTTGCTGCAGATATCTCTGCTTCGTAATTCGGCGTCCGCTGCGGGAATTTATGAAATTTCTCAGCGAAACGGCTCCGTGTTGCTCTATATGGCGCACCCCGATGTGCGTTATGCCGTTGAAATGAATAAAATCATGAAAGGCAGAGTAATGCTTTCCGCTTCCAAAAAGCCGTATATAGCGGTTAAACCGGGGCAGGAAGATGTGCTCGAGACCGTTAAAAACAGCATCGAGATAATCACTGCGGTCAACGCTCAGTCCTCAAATAATAATTCCGATTCCAAAAACGCTGAAAAAACTGAATAAAAAATCACCTCAGGGGCATAATGCTCTTGAGGTGTTTTTTATGTCTACACAGTCTAATTCAAAAAATCCCGGTAGAAATCTAAAAATACTTTTTACCGTTGTGTGTGTTTCAATCATTGCTGTCGGTGTTATCGTGTATTTTTCAACAAGCGGAGCCGATGATGTGAATGAGCCTACCACGATTGCGGATACAACGGCTGTTCAGCGTGCCGTAACTGTTGAGGATACAACTGCTCAGTCAACAACGGCGCAGTCCACCACTGCCGCAACAACACAGAAGGAAGAGGAAACTTCAATGGCGCAGAGCGACAAGAATACGCCATACAAGAGCTATTATGAATATCCCGTTTCTGAAACAGCTCTTCAGGGTTATTCTGAGGAACTTGTAAAAAACGACACCATGGGCGATTACAGAAGCCACACTGCCGTTGATTTTGCGGGAACAGCGGGCGATGAAGTGAAAGCAATAAATGACGGTATCGTGCTTGATGTTTACAATGATGCGCTTCTGGGTATGACGGTAGAAATCGACCACGGCGGAAAACTTGTTGCCAAATACTGCGGACTTGACAGCGTAAGCGTTAAAAAAGGCGGCACTGTTGAGCAGGGCCAGAGTATAGGCACACTTGGTTCTGTGCCATTTGAATCAGGGCTTGAAAGCCACCTGCATTTTGAAACAAAGCTTGACGGAAAGTATGTTGATCCGCTCAGCGTAATGGGTAAAACGGAATAATGCACAATTAAAAAAGGAGGCTTTTGCCTCCTTTTCTTTTTTGTTAAATTGATAAATGAAGTTCTTCAATTTTGTCTCTGAGTGCAAGCCAGTCCTGAAACGCAAGTTCTTTGTTGTTGGGATTGCGCAGAATTGCGGCGGGGTGGAAAGTGCCCATCATAAGCACTCCGTTTTTTTCAATGAAAACACCGTGTTCTTTTGTTACCCTGAAATTCGGGTCAATAAGTTTCTGTGCTGAGATTCTGCCAACGCATACTATTATTTTCGGGCGTATTATTTTAAACTGCTCTCTAAGCCAGGTTATGCAGGTGTCCTGCTCTTCGGGTTTTGGATCTCTGTTTTTTGGCGGGCGGCATTTAACCATGTTTGCAATGTATACATTTTTATCTCTTGAAAGGTCAACCGCCGCAAGAAATTTATCAAGCAGCTGGCCGCTTCTTCCCACAAACGGCTTGCCCTGCAGGTCCTCGTTTTCTCCCGGGCCTTCGCCGATAAGCATTATATCGGCGTCCTTTTTGCCATAGCCGAACACAAGGTTTGTCCTGCCCTCGCAAAGCGGGCATCTGTTGCAGTTCTTACATTCCATTTCAAGTTCATCAAGCGTCATATTAATCACCTGCTCAATTATATCAAATTTACTATTGAAAAACAATAAAAAGAGGTATAAAATAAAACTGAAAATGAAATAAGATATTAAGGAGAAAAAAGGAAATGGAAAAAAATGAGGTTCTTGTGGAAATATCCGCACGCCACGTTCATCTTACAAGAGAAGCAATGGATATCCTTTTCGGAGAAGGAAGCGAACTTACTTTTAAAAAAGCACTTTCACAGACCGGTCAGTTTGCATCTGAGGAAAAGGTACGAGTAATCGGCACAAAGGGCGAGTTCCCGCACGTTACAATTCTGGGCCCGCTCAGACCATACACACAGGTTGAACTTTCACTTACTGACGCGCGCTCAATCGGCGTTAATGCTCCCGTACGTGAAAGCGGTCATCTTGACGGCGCAGGCGCCTGCAAAATAGTAGGCCCCAAGGGTGAGATTGAAGTAAAAGAGGGCGTTATAGCAGCAAAGCGTCATATCCACGCAACACCTGAGGATGCTGAAAGAGAAGGACTTGAAAACGGCCAGATAGTTTCAGTTGAGATTCCAACAGTAAACGGCAGAAGCCTTGTTTTCGGCGATGTAATCGTTCGCGTTTCAGATACTGCCGCTTGGGCAATGCATATTGATACTGATGAGTCAAACGCAGCAGGTATGGCTCCCAATTCAATCGGAAAAATAATTAAATAAATATTTGTTTTATAAAAAGTCCCGTCTGTAAAGATGGGGCTTTTTTATTGTTGACCTTTTATTTTTGCGGCACTATAATATGTTATATATATTGAATAACGCACAGGGGTGATATTATGAACAACAGCGATAACAGCGAAATGCTGGCAAAAGCACCAGTTGGCAAATTGCTTTTCAAGCTTGCTATGCCTACGGTTACCGCCCAGCTTATAAATATGCTTTATAATATCGTTGATAGAATTTATATAGGTCACATTCCGGATATAGGTGCGGACGCGCTTACCGGTGTCGGCGTTTGTATGCCGCTTATAATGATAGTTTCAGCGTTTGCGGTGCTTGTCGGTTACGGCGGAGCGCCGCGCGCATCGATTTTTATGGGAAAAGGAGATAATGAATCTGCCCAGCGCACACTGAGCAACTGCTTTACGATGCAGTTGATAATATCCGTTGTGCTTACAGTTTTGCTTCTTATTTTCAACAGACCGTTACTGCTTGCTTTTGGTGCCAGTGAAAACACAATAACCTATGCTGTTGATTATATGAATATCTATTCAGCAGGCACTATTTTTGTTCAACTTACTCTGGGCATGAATATGTTTATAACTGCTCAGGGCTTTGCGAAAACTGGAATGCTCTCGGTGCTCATTGGCGCTGTTTCAAATATAATCTTAGACCCCGTGTTTATTTTCGGATTCGGTATGGGCGTAAAGGGCGCGGCTCTTGCAACTGTAATTTCTCAGGCGCTTTCGTGCATATGGGTGCTCGTGTTCCTCACCGGCAAAAAAACAGAGCTCAGAATACAGCCCAAATATATGCGCCTCAAGGGCAGCATAATCCTGCCGGCTTTAGCGCTCGGGCTTTCAAATTTTGTTATGCAGGCAAGTGAAAGCGCAATTTCTATTTGTTTCAATTCATCACTTCTTAAATACGGCGGAGATATAGCAGTAGGTGCAATGACTATTCTAACAAGTGTAATGCAGTTTGCAATGCTTCCTCTTCAGGGCCTCGGTCAGGGCGCTCAGCCTATAATCAGCTATAACTACGGCGCCCAAAATGCGTCACGTGTAAAATCGGCTTTTAAAATGCTCCTTATTTCCGATTTTTGCTATGCCACCGTTTTGTGGCTTTTGGTTATGATCTTCCCGCAGGCGTTTGCCTCAATGTTCACGTCTGAGCAGGCACTTGTCAATTTCACCGCTCCTGCACTTAGAATTTATATGGCGTGCTGTTTGATTTTTGGTATCCAGGTAGCCTGCCAGTCCACCTTTGTTGCAATAGGCAATGCAAAAGCTTCAATAACGGTTGCCGTTGTGCGCAAATTCGTTTTGTTGATTCCGCTTATTTTCATAATGCCGCATATCTTTACTCAGAATCAAACAATGGCGGTCTATATGGCGGAGCCTGTTGCTGACTTCATTGCAGTTACATTTACAGCTATATTATTTGGTATCATTTTCAAAAAGGCAATCAAATCACTTTCTGCCGACAAACAGGAAAAATAGTTTGTTGACAAAATTATTGGGTTAATATAAAATGATTTCATAACGAACCTTTTACGGAGGACTTATGAAAAAGAGTTTTAAATTGTCCGAAAGTCAGAAAAGCGCTGTTTTCGGAGGTATCGTAACAGTTGTTGTAGTAGTTGTTCTTGTGCTGATAGTTGTTTTTGCCGTGAAAGGCAAAAGTGATGACAAGGCGGTTGTCCAGGAAGGAAAAGAATCTGTTTCCGTTACCGAAACTTTATCTTCTAAGGTTCAGAATGAGCAGAGCACAGAAAAATCTGTGGAAAGCACATCTCAGGAAAGCACTTCCGGTGTTTCAGGCAGTTCGGATGACGGGTATTCTATGCAGTATAAGCTTGATATTGAAAACAAGCGTTATCAGAGAGAGGTTGACAATATCAACGAGGATTATGACGTCAAGATAAACACACAAAAGCAATTGCTTAATTTCAGCAAAAAAGCTTCGAATGACAAGCTTGACGCATATAAGGCAGAAGTGGAGCGTATAGACAGCGAAATATCTATGATAGAAGAAAATGAAGCGTCTTCTCAAAAACTTCAGGAGCTTAGGGCGGAACGTGAAGAATATCAGAAAAATGTTGACAGAATCGAAGCGGATTACGCCCAGTATGAAACCGCGATAGACAATTATGAAAAGAGCCGTCAGCAGGAGCTTGACGCAGCTCAAAAAACTCACCAAAAAAATCTGAGCGATATAACAGGCTGAGTCTATATTTCGATTTCGTGTTAAGTTATAATTAAATAATTTATTGCGCCGCCTTGAATTAAGGCGGCGTTTTTGCTTGACAGGACGCAATTTCTTTGTTATAATACCTGCGCTACCTTGTAAAAGGCGGCTATCCTTGCCCGGTCGGTAAGGTCCGGGCCAAAAGTCCAGAAGGAGGTGCTAAAGAATGGCATTAAAAAAGTATGAGCTTGTATTGGTTTTCTCACTTTCAAAGGGCGAGGAAGCAGTAGAAACTCTCAAAGCAAAGTTCTTGGAGCTTATCAAGGCTAATGGCACTCTCGGCGAAGTTGAGGAGTGGGGCAAACGTAAGCTTGCTTATCCTATCAACTACGAAACAGAGGGTTATTACATTGTTGCTCAGTTCGAATGCGAGGAGAGCTTCCCTGCAGAGCTTGACCGTGTAATCAACATTACAGACGGCGTGCTTCGCTCACTTATCGTTGCTAAGAGCGATGAAGCAGATTCAGAGGTGGAAGAATGATTAATTCCGTAGTAATTATGGGCAGATTAACTTTTGACCCTGAACTCCGTACAACTCCAAGCGGTGTTTCCGTTGTTCGCTTTCAGGTAGCGTGCGACAGAAATTATCAGAAATCAGGCGAAGAAAGAAAAACTGATTTCATTGATGTTACCGCATGGCGCCAGACGGCAGAATTTGTTTCCCGCTATTTCCGCAAAGGCTCAATGATTGCGGTTGAGGGTTCTATCCAGACCGACAGCTATACAGACAGAGACGGCAATAAAAGGAAGTCATTCCAGGTTGTTGCAAACAATGTTTCTTTCTGCGGCTCAAAGGCTGAGAGCGGTTCAACAAACCCCGTTTACAGCCAGCCGGCTCCGAGCTATGCTTCAGCGGATAACAGCGATTTTGAGGAAATTGTTGACGATGATGACGATTTACCATTTTAAGGAGGAAAACTGATAATGGCATATAACAAGGGCGGCGCAAGAAAAGGCCGCAGAAAAGTTTGCCAGTTTTGCGTAGAAAAATGCGATCATATTGATTATAAAGACGCAGCTAAGCTCAAGAAGTTCACTTCTGAAAGAGCTAAGATTCTTCCCCGCCGTGTAACGGGTACATGCGCAAAGCATCAGAGGGAGCTTACAATAGCAATCAAGCGCGCTCGCCAGATTGCAATCCTTCCTTACAGCGCAGACTAATTAAATTAATGCAAAATAAAGACCGGTCTTATGACCGGTCTTTTTGTATGCTTATATTTCCCATTTCATAATGGTTTTGCCGAATGCTTTGCGTGTGTCCTTTTCAAAAGCCGCTTTTATATCGGCAATGGTTTTTATTTCGTTTACTGAACTTATCAGGTTTCCGAGGTAGTCTATTATCTCGGGGTTTTTTCTGTAAAGTGAAACAGTTCTTTCAAAATCCTTTACACCGCTTCTTGATGAGCCGAAAAGTCGAAGCCCCTTTTCAAGCACCATTCTTGTGTTTACGGCAACGGGGTATTCCGAAACGCCCATAAGTGAGATAGTGCCTTCCGGTCTTATAAGACCTATTATCTGTTCTATCGCAACGGGGCTTCCGTTTCCGCCAACGCATTCAAATGCGTGGTCTATCTGAAGTCCGTCAGGTACGTCATTTACAAGATATGCGCCGTCTGCAAATGTAAAATCGGCAAGTTTTTCGTAATTTGTGCCGAAAATATAAACTTTGCTTTCCGGAAAATTCTTTTTGAGCAGCAGTGTGGTGATGTAACCAAGGTTGCCGTCTCCCCACACACCTATTATATCGCGCCTTGAATGGGCAATATTGTCAAATCTTGAAATTGCGTGCATTGAAACGGAAACGATTTCGGTAAACGCCGCCACGTTAAGGTCGATGTCTTCAGGCAGTGCAACAAGTCTTTTTGGAGATATCTCAACATATTCCTGAAGAAATCCGTCTGCGGATGAGCCGCAGAATTTTGATGAGCGCAGATAGTTTTCGGCTATAACGCTGTCTTCTTCATAGGGGATATTAGGTATCATAACGACCCTGTCCCCGCACTTGAACGTGCCGGTGGGATCATATACTACTTGACCTATACCTTCATGAATAAGTGCCATTGGCAGTTTCTGCGCCAGCACTTTTGCGTCCCTTGTGCCCAGATAATATCTCATATCTGCGTTGCATATGGAAAGATGAGTGGGGCGTACAACTGCGTTGCTGCCGAAAAGCTCTATATTTTCAAACGCAACTTCAAACCTTCTGGGCTGAGCAAGGCGGTAAACTGTGTTTATCATTCTTCTTCGTCCTCCAGAAGGGACTTTGCCACTCTCATATCATACGGATATGTGATTTTGATATTGAAATTCTCGCCCTCAACAAGCGCCACTTTTTCACCCTTGAGCACAAATATCTTTGCGGCGTCAGTCAGAATTTCTTTTTCGTCGTCTGTAAGGGAGTTGTAAAGCGCTTTTAGCTTAACAGCCTTAAAAGACTGCGGCGTCTGCCCCTGATACATATAGTTTCTGTTCGGTATGGCGCTTATAAATTCTCCGTTTTCTGCTTCAACTATCGTGTCGGTCGCCTTGATAACAGTATCGCACGCGTCATATTTTTTGCACGCCTCAATGTTTTCCAGAATAATTCTGTGCGTGATGAACGGACGCACTGAATCATGGGTAACGATAATTGTGTCGTCATTAAGGTCACCGTTTTTCTCAATAATGTCAACGGCATTCATAATAGTTTCGTTTCTTGTAGCGCCGCCGAGAGCAACAGTAATCTTGTCCTGAGCGGGTGAAATGTATTTTTTGATAAGGTCTTTCGTGTGCTCCTCCCACTGTGCTGGGCACAGAACGATTATCTTATCTATTCCCGGGCAGGCAAAAAATTTCTCAATAGTGTATATTATTATCGGCCTGCCTTTTAAATTTAGGTACTGCTTAGGCTTGTCTCCGCCCATGCGTGAGCCGGTGCCGCCCGCAAGTATAACTCCGTAAACCATATTTGTCTCCTTGTAATTTATTACAGTTATATATTATCTTAAAGCATTATACATTTCAAGAATATTTTTCTCAGTGAGAGGAATGGGGTTTCTTGTCATAAGCATGCTCATGCTTGCTTTTGTCAGTTCTTCTATCTGTTCCTGTGTTTCGCAGCCGATCTCGCTCAGACGGGTTCTCATACCCATTCGCTTTTTCATAGCTGTTATTTCATCTGCCATATCATATGCGCTGTTAAATCCGCACTGCTTTGCAAACGCCGTTATTCTGCCGTCCTCATCAGCGTGGTCTGCATTGAATTTTATGAAATAATCAAGTGTAAAAGCACACGCTTCTCCGTGCGGCACACCATAAAGGTTCGTCAGCGGAAAAGAGCAGGCGTGACTGCCCGTTGTGCGCGGGTGCGAGAACGCAACACCTGCCGTAATGCTTGCCGCAGCCATTTTTTCACGAGCCTCAAGGTCATTCGGGTTGTTATATGCACGTTCAAGATATTTGAAAACAAGTTTTGCACTGTATACCGAGCAGGCGGAGCAGATGGGCTGATTAAGTGTGCTCCAGTAGCTTTCAACAGCGTGGCTAAGCACGTCAAGTCCCGTTGACGCTGTTATCTGCGGCGGAACGGAAAGTGTAAGTTCCGGGTCAATGATTGCTATTTTCGGGTACATTGCCTCGTCATTCATCGGCGCTTTTAAATTTTGCGCCGTGTCTGTAAGCACTGAAATGTTGGTAACCTCGCTTGCGGTTCCGCTCGTTGTGGTAAACGCTATCATCGGTATTGCTTCCGCCGCGCTTATTGCCTTGCCGCCGGTGTGGTATGCTTCTATTACATCATTTCCCTTAGCAATGGCGCACGCCGCCTTACAGCAGTCCATAGGAGAGCCGCCGCCTAGAGCAACTGCAAAATCTGCATTTACTTCTCTGAGCAGCGTAACACATTCGTTTACATTGTCTGTTGTGGGATTTGGTCTTATGTTGCTGAAAACGGCTTTGATCTTTCCGCCTGAATGTTCTACAAAGCGCTGTGCGGTTCCGTTTTTCTCAAAACTTCTTGAGCAGACAAGCACTCCCTGCTTTCCGCCTATTTCATCTATGTATTTTTCAAGTTCTTTTCTTTTTCCGCTTCCGAAAACGATTTTAACGGGCAGATTAAATTCCCAAAGCATATTATCACTCCGTTTGTTATTTGTTTTAATTCTATCACTATTATTTTTATCAATCAAGTTGAAAAAAGAAATATTATGTTTTATAATAGCAATCGGCTGTTTTTCAGCAGTAAAATGTTTTTTTCGGAGAGGGAAAATGAAAAAACCAAATTATACTCATACATTGGCGGCGTGCTGCCTTGCTTATGTTACACAATCCGTTGCGGCAATGTTTCTGCCGCTTCTTTTTGTGCGCTTCGGCACAGAATTCGGTCTGTCAATAGAAAAGCTGACCGTGCTCATCACAATAACATTTTTCACTCAGATATTTGTTGATGCCGCAGCGCCGTTTATCGTTAAAAAAACAGGGTACAGAGCACTATGCGTTATTGCCGCAGTGTTTTCTTTTTGCGGCGTTGCGGGTCTTTCATTTATGGCGGATGTGGTTCCCGGAGCTTTCTGGGGCCTGCTTATATGCACTGTTCTTTACGCTATAGGCTCAGGATTTATAGAGGTGCTAATAACTCCGATAGTTGATTCGTGCCCAACCAATAAAAAAGCAGGCTCAATGGCGTTTGTTCATTCGGCTTATTGCGCCGGATGCGTGCTTGTAGTGTTGCTTTCAACAGTATATTTTACCGTGTTCGGTGTGGAAAACTGGCGTTATCTTGCGCTGTGTTTCTCCGCCGTTCCGTTTGCCGCTGCCATTGCTTTCAGTATTGTGCCGATACGTACTCCTGATGAGGTGAGGGAACGCGGCAGCGCGCGCGATATGCTTAAGGATCCGCTTTTTTGGCTTTTCGGTGCCGTTATGGTCTGCGCAGGCGCAAGCGAACTTTCTATGAGCCAGTGGGCATCCGCTTTTGCTGAGGCAGGGCTTGGAGTTTCAAAAACGATGGGAGATCTTTTAGGCCCCTGTGCATTTGCGCTTTTGATGTTTGTTGGCAGAATCATATACGGCAAATTTAGCGACAGGGTAGATATAGTAAAAGTAATGTTTGCGTGCAGTGCACTCTGCGTAGTTTCCTACTTGTTGGCATCGCTCGCTTCAAACCCGATAGTTGCTCTTATGGGCTGCTGTTTGTGCGGACTTGCCGTTTCACCTATGTGGCCAGCTACGTTCTCTCTTTGCAGTAAATATATGCCTAACATCTCATCGGCGGTGTTTGCTGCTTATGCGCTTCTCGGAGATCTTGGATGCACGGGAGGACCAACTGCTGTAGGCATGCTCTCGGGAGACAGCTCGAATATATCAAAAGGACTTCTTGTTGCTGTTGTTTTCCCCATCGTGCTCGTTATATGCCTTGCGGCAGTGAAAATAATACATAAAAAGAGCGAAAAAGCAAAGATATAAACATGCACAAATCAGCGGCAGTAATTTTGTGATATTATTTAAAAATTATTAATTTTAGTATAATATTTGAATTACATATTGATTAATTTATCAAATTTTGATATATTTAAAATGTTATAATTCTATATTGGTTTGAATTAAGGGTTAAAATTTCATGAAAGCGGTGGTAATTTGGAAGATCAAAACCTTTTGGCAAAAGAGGAAGCTGAACTTGACAAGCTTGCGTACACTAAAAAGCGATATTTAACACCTAAGGAAATTGCGGCATATGTGCTTGTAAACTTCGGAAAGAAAAATATTGATCAGTTTGTAAGCGCATATAAAGAGTTCTTTATGATTCAGTTCCTTAAGCTGAATACAACTGCTTATGCTTACATTAACCTTTTTGCATCTGTTTATGACGCGGTAGACGATACTATTTCAGGTCTTATTATAGACAGAACAAGAACCCGCTGGGGCAGAATACGACCGTTCTTTATCCTGCCGCTTCCTCTGTGGCTAATAGGCGGCGGAATGATGTTTACCACACCCGATATTTCTTCTTCTGGAAAAGTATGGTGGTGTGCAATAGCAACAATCGTTTATGGACTCGGAATGAGTTATTTCGGCGCATGGTATCTGATGACTTACAACATCACGCCGAACCCTGACGAACGAAACAGTCTTATAACTACAAGTAAATTCTTTGAGCTTTTCGGAACATGGCTCCCGTCACTTGTGCCGGTACTTGTTGAGTTTCTTCCGAAAATCAACTCAAACATCACAATGAAGGGCGTATATACAGGTTTTGCATATTTCATGCTCATTTTCTGTGCGCTCTGTGCTATAT
>URIN01000007.1 GCA_900547915.1 uncultured Clostridium sp.
GAGTAAGGGCTCAGGTAGACGTGTTTATGCCGGGCGGAAAACGAACAGGAAAGAGAAAACCGGACGGCACCCTGCTTGAATCTCTCGGAAAGCAGGACGGAATAACGGTTGCGGAACTTCAGCGCACGGCAATGAACGTGCTCAAATGCGCAATGAACACCACTGCGTTCAGCCGTTTCAGAGAAAACCGGGGTTGACAGCGGTGTTATCATATTAACTGAAAAACAAATTCAGGAGGATAAATATGAACTACAAACAGGGGCTTGTGCCGGTATCCCTGCTGACAGGTTATCTCGGCGCAGGCAAGACCACTCTTTTAAACCATATTCTTTCAAACCAGGAAGGCTACCGCGTTGCCGTTATCGTAAACGATATCGGTGAAGTAAACATAGACGCCTCCCTCATTCAGAAAGGCGGCGCCGTAACACAGAAAGACGAAAACCTTGTGCCCCTTTCAAACGGCTGTATCTGCTGCACTCTTAAGGTTGACCTTATGAAACAGATAATCAGCCTTGCTTCAAGCAAGAAATTTGACTATATTCTTATTGAGGCATCAGGTATATGCGAGCCCGGCCCGATAGCAGGCTCAATCTGTATGCTTGACGGCACCGACCCGTCAGTTCAGTTGCCGGCAGTAGCTTATCTTGACAATATCACTACGGTTGTTGACGCAAAGCGTATGGCAGACGAATTTGGTGCGGGTGACTCTCTGCTTAAAAAAGATATGGATGAGGAAGATATTGAAAATCTGCTCGTTCAGCAGATAGAATACTGCACAACAATAGTTCTCAACAAGGTTGACGAGGTCTCAGACGAAGTAAAGGAAAAAGTGCTTGCAGTAATAAAGGCACTTCAGCCGCAGGCTAAAATAATTGAAACCACCTACGGCAATGTTGACGTTGGCGAGATTCTTTCAACAAACCGCTTTGACTATGAAAAGATACTTGAAAGCGCAGGCTGGATACAGGCAATGCGCGGCGAGGGTGAAAACTCCGAAACAGACCACGGAGAGCATGATGAACACGACCATCATGACCACGATGAGCACAGCCACGAAGAACACCACGGACATCATCACCATCACCACCACGATGAGGGCGAGGCAGAGGAATACGGAATAGGCACTTTTGTTTATCAGAATGTAAAGCCGTTTTCAAAGCAGAAATTTGAGGAATTTGTGTTTGCGAAATGGCCGAAAGAAGTTATCCGTGCCAAAGGACTTTTCTGGATAAAGGAAGACCCTGACACTGCTTATATCTTTGAGCAGAGCGGCAAGCAAAAAACAGCTACCGATGACGGCAAGTGGATAGCCTGCTTCCCTGAAAAAGATAAGAAGCAGATACTGCAGATGAATCCGGACATTGCCGCCGCATGGGATCCCACTTACGGAGACAGAGTAAATAAAATAGTTTTCATAGGCAGAAATATGGACAAGGCCGCCATTATTAAGGCTCTTGATAACTGCCTTGCTGATTAACACAAAAAGCGCTCCTTATAAGGGGCGCTTTTTACATTTCTGAGTAAACAGTTGTACATATTTTTTATTGTGTAAATTCCACACATATAAAAGGATATTTTTGTCAAGTTGACTTATTGAAACAGATTATTATCTTTTATATAATAATATTAATAATATTTATTCTGAATTGTGGAAGTGATCATTATGAAGAAACTGAACTTCAGCAAAAACCAGATACTTTCCCTTTTATCACTTGCAATAGTAATATTCTGCTATGCGGGTGAAAAAGCACTGAAAAGACTTACTCCGTGGAGCAACACTTCCGCGCTTATACAGGCGTTTATATTCACCCTTGCAGTTGCTGCGGTCTATCTTATACTTGTTAAGGCAAAAGACCCGTATTTCGGCCTTATATCAGGTATTTTTGCCTTTAAGATACTGCCGCCTAATATTGAAATGCTGGAAACATTTAACCTTGACGCCGCTTGCGTATATTTCATAGTCCGCAAAATGGCGCTTGTGCTTTTCCTTTATGTTATTTACAGACTCTACATTTCACAGAGCAAGGAAGAAAACCATATAAGAGCCATCCCGATTGCCGCACTGCTGCTTGTTGTGCCGTTTCTCACAGGTACCTCAAACAACCTTGAGCACTATGCGCTTATCAAAACGGGCTCAATGATGCTGCCTTACGCTCTTGACGCGGGATTTTACATTGCCGCAATGTGCGTTCTGGGACTAGTGTGCATAATTTTCAAAGGTAAAAACGCCGCTTTTGTTTGCGATTTTTCAATAATAGGTTTTGTTATCTCCGGGGCAAGAAAACTCTGCTCAACCATAATAATTTCAAGTGCAGGAATGCACCTCAGCAAATCCTACATCTGCTGGATTGCGATTTATGCCGTGCTGATAGCGGCATTTGCAATTCTCAGAAAAAAGACCGCAGGCTCTGCACTGATCTTTTGCGGCGCTGCAAGAAAATAATATGAAAAAATCCGATTATCAAAAAATCGAAAACTATATGCTTGCCTGCATGGCAGACAGCGCTCACGATTCACAGCATATATACAGAGTGCTTTTCACTGCGCTTGATATTGCGCAGCATGAAAAAGATGTCAATTTTGATGTTCTTATATCCGCCTGCCTTTTGCACGATATTGGCAGAAAAGAGCAGTCTGAAAATCCAAAACTGTGCCACGCTGAAGTCGGAGCAGAAAAAGCACGAAAGTTTTTGATTGAAAACAGTTTCAGCCGTGAGTTTGCCGAGAGTGTTGCAGATTGTATAAGAGCGCACCGTTTTCGCTCCTGCGCCGTGCCTAAAAAGATTGAGGAAAAGATTTTGTTTGACGCAGACAAACTTGACGCCGCTGGTTTAATGGGCATTGCCCGTTCATTACTGTATGAAGGAAAAGCAGGCACGCCTGTGTATAACGTGAGCGGAACTCTTGATGTGCTTGACGGCACACAAGACGAACCGCCGTCATTTTTCAGAGAGTATAATTTTAAGCTAAAAAATGTTTATGAAGGATTTTACACTCAGCGAGCAAAAGAAATAGCAATCGCGCGCCGGCCTGCTGCTCAGGCTTTTTACAGAGAACTGCTTTTCGAAGCGCGCGCCGCATACTTAGGCAGAAATTACCTAGATGATTATATTAAAAAATGATATATTAAAACACCCGCAGGGAAATCACCGCGGGTGTTTTTTATTGACGTATACCGTATATCTGCGAAAGCACTGAATTTCTGTATGTTTTATCCTGAGTTACCTCTTTAAAGACTTTTAAAAACGGAGGTACAGCAAAGCTTTCCTTTTCACTTTTAAGTTCTATTTCAAGGAGCGCTTTATCAGACCAAAACGGGAAAATATCAAGTTCAAAACATTTCTCACCGTAAATTATAAGATATCTGTTTTTATGAAGCACTTTTTCTCCCTTTATGCTTTCAAGATACTCCGCTTCGGAAATTCTGCTTTCCTTTTCTATCCTTTTCATTTCCGTTATTTTTATTTTTTCAGTCTTAATATAAACGAACTCGCTGTCCACACCGCGCTTTCTTACCCTGTATCTTTCACCGTTTTTGTTGATATACGCCTGCGCTATATTTACATAGTCGCAGAACTTATACTCAAGCAGTTTACTTTCATCGGGTTTTTCAATCAAAAACTTGCGCTCAATTTCAAGCGGTTCGGGAATACCCAGAAAAAAATCAATCTCCGCAAAAAGGGCGTTCATATCATCAACTATGCGCAGATGCTCGTTTGTGAGCCACGCACGTATAACGCTGTCATCAGTACCGCTCTTTATAAAAACGGCAGAATACGAAAAATTCACAGCTCTGCTTGTGCAATCGACATCAAAATCCACCGCCGCTATTGAATTATATCTTTCGATTATCTCTGCTTTATTTTCAAAACCGATAACGGCTATCTTTTCCATTTAACTCATCTCTTTTTTAATATAGTCGCAGTAAAGGCTCAGAATATCAATTTCCGTTTTATCATACACCATTCGGGCGCCGACCGTGTCCTCTATCTCATTGAAAACAGGTCTGCCGCTGTCAAAGACAAAATCTATGCCTATATAATCATATTTGACGAGCGAGGCGATTTTATTCACAAGCGCTTTTTCGCTTTCACTCAGGGTGTAGACCTGCGCTGACCCGCCAAGGCAGTAGTTTGAGCGGAAATCGGTGTCACTTTTTCTGAGCACCGCCGCAATTATTTTACCGCCGATAAGCCACACACGCAAATCTTTGCCGAGATCGGACGCAGGCTTCTGATAAACATAACCCTCTTTGAAATCAACTTCACCGCTTTTTATCAGTCGCACGCCTCTGCCTCCCTTTCCGTTTGACGGTTTTTCAATAAGAGGCAGTTTTTTATAATTTACGGGCATTATTTCTATGCCGTTTTCACTCATAAATTCATAACAGCGCTGTTTGTCATTTGCAAGGCGTGTAAGTGAGGACGGATTGAAAACTCGGATGTTTCTGCTCTCAAACTCCTGAGCAACGGCAGCGTTATTTGTTCTGTTAATAACGAAATCAGCAGGCGCGGAAAAGTCAATTTTATCTTCATACATCAGTGCAACACCCAGATTTTCCCTAAACTTGTTTACAGAAAACTCGTTGCGCTTTGCTTCCTCCCTGCTGTAAATCAGAATACCGCTCAAATCCTGCTCCTTATCTCATCAAAAATCATCGGGGCAATTTCAATACCCGTGCAATTCATTATATTTATTATATGCGCATTGCTGTTTACTTCACACACATAGCCGCCGTCCAGAATATCCACTCCGCCGAATGTGAGCCCCAAAGCGGAGCAAGCGTCAACGGCGATATTCTTTTCTTCTTCAGTCGGCTGATACGGCGTCATCGTTCCGCCGTTTGTTACATTGGCGCGGAAATCATTTTTATTTTCACGGCGCACCGCCGCGGCTACCCTGCCGCCAACAACCTCAATCCTTATATCGTGCCCTGCCGAGTTCTCTATAAATTCCTGAAGAATAAACGGCTTTTCGGTTATGTGGCTGATAATTTCCTGCTTACTTTTACAGAGCCATACCTGCTCCCCGAAAGAGCCGAAACACTCTTTGAATACTAGCGGCAAACCCAAAATTTCAACCGCACCGTCCACAAATTCACTAAAATCTGCCTTAAAATACGTTTTTGGGGCTATAATTGTTTTGGGCTGTTTGACAACACCCTCAAGCGCAGTGTAAGTCTTTGCCTTGTCATCACAAAGCTCAATACTTTTTGCACTGTTAAAAACAGGTAGTCCTTTCTTTTCTAGCCGTGCCGCAAGGTTTGTGTCCTTATCCCAAAAAAGCACGAAATCCACAGAGGGAATTTCAAGCGCAAGTTCAAGATTTGTTTTAAGCGCAAGCTCAATGCCGCATGTTTCTGCGCTCTTAAGCAGATAACCGTGAAGAGTATTGAATTTTTGAGTGCTCAGAAAATGATTTACCGCAAGTATTCCTTTCAAAATTATCCGCCTTTCGCAGCAAATTCTGTTAATATTGTTTAACTTTTATATACTGTATCATTTTTTCTTGCTTTTTTCAATGCGCTGATATAAAATAGATATACTTAATTTAATAAAAGCGGAGGAATGTTAAATGACGGAATATACCCTTAAATACGGCTGTAATCCAAACCAAAATCCCGCCCGTATTCATATGGACGGCAAGGAACTGCCCTTTGAGATCTTAAACGGCAGTGCGGGTTACATCAATCTTTTGGACGCATTCAATTCATGGCAGCTTGTAAAAGAGCTTAAAGCGGCTACCGGACTTCCCAGCGCGGCTTCCTTTAAGCACGTTTCCCCCGCAGGCGCGGCAGTTGCCCAGCCTCTTTCGGAAACGGACAGAAAAGTTTGCTTTGTGCCTGACGGCCTTGAGCTTTCACCTATTGCCCAGGCTTATGTAAGAGCCAGAGGATGCGACAGAGTTTCCTCCTTCGGAGATTTTGCGGCACTTTCAGACGAGTGTGACGCAAGCGTTGCCGAGTTCCTTGTAAGAGAAGTTTCAGACGGTATCATCGCCCCTTCTTACAGCGATGAAGCGCTCGAGATACTCAAAAAGAAAAGACGCGGCAATTATCTCATTATAAAGATTGATCCGAATTACACACCTGAAGAAATGGAAACGAAACAGGTATTCGGCATCAAATTTGAGCAGAAGAGAAACAATTCCGTTATCTCAATGAGCCTTTTTGACGATATGCCCACTAAGGTTAAGGACATTCCTGAGATTGCAAAGATAGACCTGCTCATCTCAATGATAACTCTTAAATACACCCAGTCAAACTCTGTTTGCTACGCAATGGGCGGCCAGACTATCGGTGTAGGCGCCGGTCAGCAGTCAAGAATCCACTGCACACGCCTTGCGGGCAATAAAGCAGATAATTTCTGGCTTCGCAGAAATGAAAAAGTTACTTCTCTTCCATTTATCGAAGGCATCAGAAAGTGCGAGGCGGACAACGCAATAGACCTTTATATCAGCGATGAGTATGAGGAACTTTACAAAAACGACCTGTGGAAAAAGTATTTCACTGAAAAGCCCGAGCCTTTCACCGCAGAGGAAAAGGCAAAGTGGCATGAGCAGATGACAAATGTTGCTCTCGGTTCTGACGCATTCTTCCCGTTTGAGGATAACATTGAGCGCGCGGCAAAATCCGGTGTAAAATACATTGCACAGCCCGGCGGCTCAGTAAGAGACCCCGAGGTTATCAAGTGCTGTGACGAATTCGGCATGGCAATGGCAATGACAGGAATAAGACTTTTCCACCACTAATAAAACAGCGCAAAAAGCGCGGAGCAATCGCTCCGCGCTTTATTCATTTATAACGAAATTAATTGAAGCCAATATTTTTCTTCTTGTAACTATTTGGCAAAAATTTTTTGCCCAACTGCCATAAATATCTGTCTAACTCTTTAACCGTATAATTTCCAAGATTATAAAAATTCTGAAAATCATTTATTACCTTGCAGAATTTAACATAATCTTTTAAATCCTGTCCATCAAAATCAGAAAAACCATCTCTGCTTTTGAAATACAACAATATCTTTTTAACATAACTGTCATATATAGGGTAAACCTTATCATTATGATGACTACAATATTTGGTTGCAAAAGAATAAAAATCTTTCACCTTACCGTTTATTTTCAAAGAAGCAATATCATTAACTAAAGACAAATCTTCTCTTTTCAGCCTTTCATCTATATCCAATTCAACAATATGCTTTGCCATACTATATGAATTAAAAATATTAGTGCTGTAAAAATCATTTAATATGGCTGTTTTCGCCAACACCTCATCTAAATCGTTATTATGGGGATATATATCCCAAAACAATTTATTAAGAGCATTTTCCTGAGCGGTGTAATTAGGCAATTTATCCCATTCTTCCAAATACGAATCCACCTGCCCTTTACATGGGACGGGAATATTTATATCATCATATCTTCGTCTGCTTCTTTTGTTATTAGTTCTGACCTCAATCTTGCTCTGCGGTTTGTCTGCAGAATCATATGTAAGTAAAAACTCTCTTAACTTTTTTAAATGGTTGTAGTGACCATTTACATCACGCATAATATCGTTGCTGTTTGAATGTTTTATCATCATGTTATAAATTATTAACTTAGCTTTTTTCTCAAAATCATCATCAATAAGCAAATTGAAAAAATCATAATCAGACAATCTGCCTGCAAGATAAAACGCGGTTGTATACCTTGTTGCTTTGGTGTTGTTCGAATAATCTTGTATTTCAAGATAATTTTTGAACATTTCCTTTGCTTTTGAGACAGAAAGACTTAATATTTCTTCTCTTTTCATAAATAATGCCTCATATTACTCAATACAGTTATTTCAAAAAGTTACGCATTGCTCTGCCGGCAGTGGCGGCAATAGCAAGTGCTACTGTTTCACGCCGTTTGCGCTTTATCTGCTTCCTACGCTTTTTTATGGCTTTGTTTCTTCTGTGAGCCTTATTGTATGGCTCAAGATCAACTTCAAGCAATGCTTTGAAAAAAGGTTGCATAACCGTCCCTCCCAAAAAAGGCAAATCAAATACAATTAAATTGTATAACAGTTCTGACCTTTTAGCAAGCAATGCAAAAAAATAATGCCGTAAAGTCCTTCTTTCAGGACTTTACGGCATTATTTAACAATTATTTATCAAAACAACATTATTTGTAAACATAAAGCTGCACCACGGTGCGGCCTTTTTTAGTTTTACCGAGAACTTCGCCGAGTTTGAATCTGCCTTTGCCGCGTACGGAAATAATATCTCCCTCTTTCGGCACAAGCGAAAAGTTTTCGCACAAAGCGGAATTAACAAATATCTTGCGCTGATTAAACAGTTCTTTAACGGCACTGCGTGAAAGATTGTAGACTGCCGCCACAAGCACATCTATACGAAGTGAAGCAACTATCTCCTGCTGTTCCTGTGGTTCGCTCTGAACACCCTGCGGCAATTCAGGTACGGAGGAGCACTTAACGCTTGTGTGTTTTACTTTATCAAGGCTGCCGATAATATAATCCGCCACCGAATCTAGGCACATAAGATAACCAGTATTATCCTTGATAATTATATCTCCGAGCGTTTCTCGCTTTATACCAAGCCCCATAAGAGATCCGAGAAAATCACGGTGGGTCAGTTTATCGGCAAATTTCTTTGAGGATGGCTCTATTTTAATATATGAAATAGGGAACTGACACTCCTCGCAGTCATCACCGAAAGCGGCTATGCACCTTTCGGCTCCGTCATACCCGCCGTAAAGCCTGAACGGGGACTCAAGTCGCAGAGCTAGCAGTTCACTCTGCTCCTCCATATTGAGAAAATCCGAAAAAGTGGTGTAGTATCTATTAGCCGCGCGTGATGAAAGTTCCTCAAATCTTTTCTGAATAAAATCCATATAACACCTAAAAACTCAAAAGCGGTCTGAAAAATCAGACCGCATGAGTAAATTATATTATTCTATCAAGCGTTTTTACGCGCCTTTACCGCTTCTGTGATAAGCGGAACGATCTTGTTGAGATCGCCAACGATACCGTAATCAGCAACATCAAAGATAGGTGCGGATTCATCTTTATTGATAGCGATGATGATATCTGACTCCTCCATACCTGCGGTGTGCTGAATAGCGCCGCTGATACCGATTGCGAAATAAACGTTCGGGCGAACGGTTTTACCGGTCTGACCTACCTGGAGGTCTTTTGGCATCCAGCCGTTGTCAACAACAGCTCTTGAGCAGGAAACTGTTCCGCCGAGAGCGTCCGCAAGATCCTGAAGAATCTTGAAGTTTTCTTTGCTGCCTACGCCTCTGCCGCCGGAAACAAGAATCTTTGCCTGCTGAATATCAGCAACTTCAGCAACTTCCTTAACGATATCAAGGATTTCTACATAGCAGTTGTTTTCCTTAAGTTCAGGATTGAACTCAACAACTTCTGCCTTTGCGCCCTTTACAGGATCTATCTTCTGCATAACGCCGGGACGAACTGTTGCCATCTGCGGGCGGTTGTCCGGGCAGGCGATAGTTGCAATAGTGTTGCCGCCGAATGCGGGACGTGTCATAAGAAGCTGATTGTGCTTCTGCTCTTTATTCGGAAGCGGATTAAGCGGGAAATCGCCAATTTCAAGCTTTGTGCAGTCCGCTGTAAGACCAGTGCCTACTCTTGCGGAAACGCGGGGACCAAGGTCACGGCCGATTGCTGTTGCGCCAACAAGCATGATCTCAGGCTTATACTCGTTTATAACAGCGGTAAGCGCCTGAGCGTAAGGCTCTGTTCTGTAAGTTTCAAGAACAGGATCATCAACAACGATTACTCTGTCTGCGCCGTACTCTGCAAGAGAATCTGCAAGGTCTTTAATATTACTGCCGAGAAGAACGGCGGTAACCTGAGTATCAAGATCTGCTGCAAGATCCTTTGCTTTTCCGAGAAGCTCATAAGCGATAGGGCTGATCTCACCGTCTACCTGCTGAGCGTAAATGAAAACGCCCTTATACTGTTCTATATTTTCTGTAATCATTATTCAGCCCTCCTTAAATAATATGCTTTTCTTCAAGCTTGGAAATAATGTAATCGGCGGATTCCTGAGGTGTGTCAAGCTGCACCTTTTCACCGGCGCCTTTTCTTACCTTATCGGAAGCTTTTGCGATCTTTGTGGGAGAACCGTTAAGACCGAGATTTGAATCATCAACATCTTTAAGGTCTGCTCTGCCCCAAACGGTGATGTCCTTTTTATAAGCGTCAAAAATTCCGCCGGGAGTCATATATCTGGGGTCATTAAGCTCTGAAAGCGCTGTAATAAGAACAGGCATCTTTGCCTTGAGCATATGATATCTGTCATCAAACTGACGCTTAACGATAACGCTGTCGCCTTCAAGTTTAATATCCTCTGCATAAGAAATTACAGGGATGCCGAGATGCTCTGCAATCTGAGGACCAACCTGAGCGGTATCTCCATCAATTGCCTGACGGCCTGTGATAATGATATCATAATCAATATTTCTGAGAGCGCCGGCAATAGTTGTTGATGTAGCCCATGTGTCTGCACCGCCGAGAACTCTGTCTGTAACAAGGATACCGTCATCAGCACCCATAGCCATAGCCTCACGGAGCACTTCCTCAGCCTTGGGAAGACCCATTGTAAGTGCTGTTACGTGTGCGCCTGTTTCATCCTTAATGCGAAGAGCGGCTTCAAGACCGGCTTTGTCATCAGGATTCATAATTGTAAGCATTGCTGCTCTGTTCAAAGTACCGTCAGGGTTAAACTGAACTCCGCCCTTTGTATCCGGCACCTGCTTAATACAAACTACTATATTCATTCTTAACCCTCCTTATTTGAGCAGATTTCCGCTGATAACCATACGCTGAACTTCTGAAGTTCCCTCGTAGATCTCGGTTATCTTAGCGTCACGCATCATACGCTCAACTTCATATTCTCTGATATATCCGTAGCCGCCGAAGAGCTGAACTACCTTTGTTGTAACATCCATTGCTGTTTCAGCAGCGAAAAGTTTAGCCTTTGCAGCTTCAACAGAATAAGTCTTCTGAGTTGCCTTTGCCATTGCAGCCTTATAAACAAGAAGCTGAGCAGCCTCAACCTCTGTTGCAAGGTTAGCAAGCTGGAACTGAGTATTCTGGAAAGCACCGATAGCTCTGCCGAACTGCTTTCTTTCCTTTACGTACTCAACAGCTCTGTCAAGAGCTCCCTCTGCAATACCGAGAGCCTGAGCGGCAATACCGATACGGCCGCCGTCAAGTGTGTGCATTGCAATACCGAAGCCCTTGCCTCTTGCGCCGAGAAGGTTATCCTTGGGGATTCTGCAATCCTGGAAAATAAGTTCATATGTTGATGAACCGCGGATACCCATTTTCTTTTCTTTTGTACCGAAAAGGAAGCCGGGAGCGGTCTTTGGAACGATGAATGCAGAGAAGAGTTTCTTCTTTCTGCCTCTTTTATCCTCAACAACATCGGTTACGGCGATAACAATATAGATATCAGCCTCTTTACCGTTTGTAATGAAGCACTTGGAGCCGTTGAGCACCCACTCATCGCCGTCAAGAACAGCTTTTGTCTGAGCGCCCTGAGCGTCTGTACCTGCACCGGGCTCGGTAAGAGCGAATGCGCCGAGAAGCTCTCCGCTTGCAAGCGGCTTTAAGAACTTCTGCTTCTGCTCCTCAGTACCATATGTAAGAATCGGGTCACAGCACAGTGATGTGTGAGCAGAAACGATAACGCTTGTTGTGGCACACGCCTTTGCAAGCTCCTCTACGCACATAACATATGTGAGCGGGTCACAGCCCTGGCCGCCGTACTCCTTGGGAATCGGAATGCCGAGAAAACCGAGTTTCTGCATTTTAGTAACAGTCTCTCTGGGGAACTGCTCGGTTTCATCGGTTTCTATGGCAAGGGGCTTTACTTCATTTTCGGTGAAATCGGCAAAAAGTTTTCTTGCCATTTCATGCTCTTTGCTGAATGTGAAATCCATTAAAAATATCCTCCGTTAAATTTTGCATCATATATGCCGCGTGGCAAAACTCCAACACAGCCTAAAGGCTTCCGCCCATTGCAGGCGAAAGCCTTTTACATTATTTGCAGATTACTTGCGGTAATCGTAAAAACCTACACCAGTCTTGCGGCCGAGTTTACCTGCGCGAACCATCTTCTTAAGAAGAGTAGCTGGACGGTATTTCGGATCACCTGTTTCGGTATAGATAGTTTCCATAATTGCAAGAACGATATCAAGACCAACATAGTCGCCGAGCTCAAGCGGACCCATCGGGTGGTTTGCGCCGAGCTTCATAGCTGTATCGATATCCTCTACGCTTGCAATACCCATTTCATAAACGGTAATGCCCTCGTTGATGAGCGGGATAAGAATTCTGTTTACAACAAAGCCGGGAGCCTCGTTAACTTCAACAGGAGTTTTGCCGATCTCTACTGCGATAGCTTTGATCTTCTCTACCATATCGGCAGGAGTGTTTGCGCCTGCGATAACTTCGATAAGTTTCATAACAGGAGCGGGGTTGAAGAAGTGCATACCGATAAGAGGTCTGTCAAGGCCTGCACCGATCTCGGTAATTGAAAGTGAAGATGTGTTTGTAGCGAACATGCAGTCCGGCTTAACAATATCCTGAAGCTCTTTGAAAGTCTGCTTCTTAACATCCATAACCTCAAGAGCAGCTTCAACGATAAGATCACAGTCTGTGCAGATCTCTTTTGTACCTGTTGTGATCTTTGCAAGGATAGCGTCTGCAGCAGCCTGCTCCATTTTGCCCTTTGCAATTCTCTTTTCAAAGCCCTTTGCAATCTTTGCCTTGCCGTTTGCGGCAAATTCATCATTGATATCGCAAAGAACTACTTCATAACCGTCTACCTGCGCAAATGCCTGCGCAATGCCGGAACCCATTGTGCCGGCGCCTATAATTCCAACTTTCATTATAATATCCTCCCTGTTGATTATTTGTTTTTGAAAGGCTCTTTAACTTTATCCTTGTTTCTGTCCAAGAAGAAAGCCATACCGTATCTCTGATCTTCTGTTTCAAAGCAGTCGCCGAAAAGCTTTTCCTCTATCTCAACGCCGCTTTCAATATCGGTCTGAAGACCGTCATTAATAGCTTTTTTGCAGTTTCTTACAGCGATAGGAGCGTTTGACGCAATGATTGAAGCCATTTTCTTTGCCGCGCCCATAAGTTCCTCTATCGGGTAAACTGCGTTAACAAGACCAATTCTGAGTGCCTCAGGAGCTTTGATATTTCTTGCTGTGTAGATGAGCTGCTTTGCCATACCTACGCCGATCGTGCGGGCAAGTCTCTGTGTGCCGCCGAAGCCGGGAGTTATGCCAAGGCCAACCTCAGGCTGACCGAAAACAGCGTTTTCTGAGCAGATTCTGATGTCACAAGCAAGTGATATCTCGCAGCCGCCGCCGAGTGCAAATCCGTTAACTGCGGCAATAACGGGAATAGGCAGTGTTTCTATCTTTCTGAATACATCATTGCCCTTTTTGCCGAATGCCTCTCCCTGCTCCTTAGTAAGGTTGCTCATTTCGCCGATATCGGCGCCGGCAACAAATGATTTTTCACCTGCACCGGTAATGATGAGAGCGCGTACTTCGTTTAAATCAATGGCGTCAATAGCCTCATTGAGTTCATCAAGCACAGCGCTGTTTAATGCGTTAAGAGCCTTCGGACGGTTGATAGTGAGTACCGCAACCGCGCCTTCAACTTCGTAATTGATAAATTCCATATCTCTGTCCTCTTAAAAATAATCTATCTGCAAAAATCAGTCTCTTTCAACAACTGTTGCACAGCCCATACCGCCGCCGATGCAAAGAGTAGCAAGACCCTTCTTAGCATCTCTTCTCTGCATTTCATGAAGAAGAGTAACAAGGATACGGCAGCCTGATGCGCCAACCGGGTGACCGAGAGCAATTGCGCCGCCGTTTACGTTGAGTTTAGTCTCGTCAAACTTAAGATCTCTTGCAACTGCGATTGACTGAGCAGCAAATGCTTCGTTAGCTTCGATAAGGTCCATATCATCAACAGACATATCGAGCTTCTTCATGAGTTTCTGTGTTGCGGCAACGGGGCCGATACCCATGATCTTGGGATCAACGCCTGCAAGTGCGCCGCCAACCCATGTTGCCATAGGCTTAACTCCAAGTTCCTTAGCCTTTTCCTCGCTCATAACAACAACTGCTGCTGCGCCGTCATTGATACCTGAGGAGTTACCTGCTGTAACGATACCGTCCTTCTTGAATGCGGGACGAAGTTTTGCAAGACCTTCAGCTGTGATACCTGCTCTTGGGCCTTCATCTGTATCAAATACAACTGTTTCTTTCTTTTTCTTAATCTCAACAGGAACGATCTCGTCCTTGAACTTGCCTTCTGCTCTTGCCTTTTCACATTTCTGCTGGCTGTTTGCTGCAAATTCATCAAGTTCTTCACGGGTGATACCGTATTTCTCGCAAACATTCTCTGCAGTGATACCCATGTGGTAATCATTGAACGCATCCCAAAGAGCATCATTAATCATTGTATCTA
>URIN01000008.1 GCA_900547915.1 uncultured Clostridium sp.
GTGTTGATACACAGTCCTTTTTATTATACCTTTATGCTCTTGTGGCAGCTGATACACGTGTTTTTAAAGGCTTCAAAATACGGGCAAAAAATTTTGTTATAAAGCCCACGCAGACTGTCGCTGCAATCGTTCCTTCACGAACTCCCTGAAGTTTGTGAAGCGCAATTAGCGAAATTACTATTGTGATGCACATTAGTGTAACGTCAAAAATAACTTTCATATTCCCAAACTTTATGGGAGCAACTTTACATATTGCAAGCACGATGCCTTCACCTGCGTTTGTGATAAGTCCTGCCGCAACTTCAAGGCTTACACCGAATGCAAGAAATATGATTCCGAATATACAATATATCCATTGGCTGAAATAATTCGAGTATCCAAGGCTTTTTATCATATATTCGAATAGATCTATAAGTGCTCCGAATATCAGTGATGCCGGTATTTGCAAAAGCTGAAATTTATCGTAATTTTTTCTTAGTATGAGTATCTGAATTACCACAAACAGGCAGTTCATAATAAATGTTGTGGTTCCTGTGCTCAGCCCGGAAAGATAAGCGGTTATGTATGGAACACTTGATATGGGCGAAACTCCAAGATTGGCTTTGATAGAAAAAGCAACTCCGAGCGCCATAAAAGCAAGCCCTGCGCATAGAACTGCGCATCTCAATAGAAACTGTTTTTTGTTTTTTGCCGCTTTTTTTATTGATGTCATTCTTTATCAAACCTCCATATTTAATTATTCGGTCTATTATAGACCTACTGCTAAATTTTGTCAATGTTATCATATTGTAAGGCATTGTTGTACAAAATTTATCACTTATTTGTTTAGAATAAACAAAAATCCGGCTTAAATATTTCATTAAGCCGGATTTAATATTTTATGAAGTTGTTTTGCTTGCCGTTTACTCGGCTGCAGGTGCTTTTTGCTCTGCTCCTTCAACAGCTTCTTCTAAACGCTTTTCAGAAATGTAGTCGTGTACTTTCTGTTTGAGCTCACCGTGAAGTTTGAATTTGGTGCTGAAGACTATGAGCGAAATTATGATAAGAATAGGCGGAATACCAAAGCAAATAAATCCTATTGCTGTTTTTGTGGCTTCGTTTATCTCACCGCTAAGTATCTGCTCATTGTAGTTCATAATGCCGAGACCGCCGAAAAGGAAAATGGTCTGAATGGTGTATGCCATCTTCTGTAAAAAGCCTTTCATTGAGAAAGTTATGCTTTCGTTTCTTGTGCCTGTTTTGTATTCACCGTAATCAACGATATCAGCAAGAAATACTGTCTGCGCAACAAACATAGAGCCAATTCCGATGCTCGCGAGTATATAGCTTATATCAAGTGCAATCGTGATCTTGAGAACAGGGCCAAATAAGTACATAAGCGCATATCCAAGAATTGCCATGATAAGCGAAATCTGATAAATGGTGCGGTTAGTGAACTTTTTGCTGAGCACGGGTATTACAAGCAGACCTATAACAGATCCTACGGCGCCTATTATTGAGAAAAGGCTCTGGCCTTTGCTGTCTCCAAGAACATTTGTGAAGTAGTAAACAGCTGTGCCGCTTGTAAGATACCAGCCTGCGTTTGAGATCATAGCAAAGATCATAAATACAACTAGCTGGTCATTAGAGCCGATAACTTTAAACATCTTTTTAAAACTGAACTTATCTGAGTTGTAAACAACGCGGCGCTCTTTTGTTGATGATACGCATATGGCTGCGAATAATACAAGCATAACTCCGCATATGATTGCCCAGCGTGAAAATCCCGAAGCGCTGTAACCGTCATCTGTTTTTTCCATTCCTCCGGAAAGCAGGGGAAGCACGATGGGTGTCATAACTGTGATAACACCCTGACCAAAGCCGCTGAATGTTCTTGCAACGGTTGAAATCAGGTTTCTGTCTTTAGGGTCATTTGTAAAACTCGGAACCATGGACCAGTACGGAATGTCCGCCATAGTGTTAGTCATTCCCCAAAGTACATACATAAAGCCTATGTAGATGTAAAGTTTTGTTCCGCTCATTCCGAATGAGGTAAACAGCAGTGAAAGCACAATCGCGTTTGATGCCGCGCCTATAAGTATCCATGGGCGGTATTTTCCCATTTTAGTTTTAGTGCTGTCAACAATTGTACCCATAATAGGATCGTTGATTCCGTCCCATATTCTTGCAAGCGGGGTCAGGATAAGCAAAAAGGCTTCTTTAAGTCCAAGTACGCTTGACAGGTAATAGGAAAGATACGAGTAAAAAAGCCCGTATGAAAGGTCAAGCCCGATAGCGCCTACGCCGTATCCGATTTTTTCTCTCCATGTGGTTTTGTAATCGGCCATTTTTATGTCTTCTCCTTTCGTATTTGAAGTAAAAATGCAACGTAAAAGAATTATAACATATAAACGCAATTTGTACAACAAAACGCACGTAAGGATAAATATTACAATTCAGTTACAAATTTTACCACCTTCAATTTGCGCTTGACATATCTTCTTTATCCTATTATAATTAAGTCAATAGGTGGAAATTCCATGTAAATCCCATTAAATTCATTAAATTCCCACAATGGACAGCTACATTTACGAAAGGGGGGAGAGCTTTGATAATATTTGCAGGAACATTTTTTAACTTTAAATTAGACAGCAAGGGCAGGCTCTCCGTACCTACAAAATGGCGTGAGCGCCTTGGCAGGGATTTTTATATGGTTGCCGTTACTGTTAAAGGATGTAAGTGCATAACGCTTTATCCCGTTTCTGAATTCGAAAAAGTTTATGAAAAGACTCAGCATGGCACCGAAAATCAGATGTATGACACATCAAAAGAATTGCTCAGCAAAACAGAAGAGTGCACAATGGATTCTCAGGGAAGGTTCACACTTAATCAGCGCCTGAAGGAAATGTCGCTTCTCAGTAATGACAGTGAAGTCATCCTTGAGGGTAACGGCGGCTCCATAGAAATATGGAATACCGAAGAATACGAAAAAATGCACAACACGTTTGACCCGAATGTCGGCGTTTATGATCTGATGGACAGGGCAAACAGCGATAACTCCGCAAACGGAAAAGAAGAGTAATATGGAATTTGTTCATAAAAGCGTGCTTTTTGACGAGTCCATACAGGCTCTTGCACTTGATAAAAACAAAATCATAGTAGACGGCACTGCGGGCGGCGGCGGCCACTCCCGTGAAATAGCAAAGCATGCGGGCAGGCTTATAGCGATAGACCAAGACCCGGACGCCATAAAAGTTCTCAACGAAAGACTTGCGCAGTTTGATAATGTCACTATTGTAAATGATAATTTTTCAAATATTAATAACATTATAAGCTCTCTCGGATTAAGCGGAATTGACGGATTTCTTCTAGATCTCGGTGTAAGTTCATTCCAGCTTGACAACGGTGAACGCGGTTTTTCTTTTCATAAAGATGCGCCGCTCGATATGAGAATGTCAAAAAACGGTATTTCTGCTTATGATGTAGTCAATACTTATGACGAACACAGCCTTGCTGATATAATCTACCGTTACGGTGAGGAAAAGTATAGCCGTTCGATTGCAAGAAACATAGTTCAGAAAAGGCAGGAAAAGCCGATTGAAACAACCTTTGAACTTGTAGACGTTATAAGAGATTCAATGCCTGCAAGGGAACTGAAAAAAGGTCATCCGGCAAGAAAAACTTTTCAGGCAATCAGAATTGAGGTAAACGGGGAACTAGAAAGTCTTAAAACGGCGCTTGATAATTCGTTCGACTGTCTCAATCCCGGAGGAATTATTGCAGTTATATCTTTCCATTCGCTTGAGGATAGAATAGTAAAAGAAAAATTCGCCGAATGGACCAGAGGATGTACATGCCCCAAGGAATTTCCTGTTTGCGTGTGCGGAAACAAACCAAAAGGCGAACTTGTCTTTAAGTCAAAAACACCGTCTGAAAAAGAACTTGAGGAAAACCCCAGAGCACGTTCTTCAAGGCTTAGGGCGTTTAAAAAATATTAAAGAAAAAGAATTTTAAAAAGGAGGAAAAATAATGGTAAACACCAATGATTTCAGAAGATATTCTTATGACAGTGATGCCGCATATGCACTTGAAGCATTCAATAAGACCCGTTCCTCCGCAGCTCCGGAGGTGCGCCGTCCGGCAAGAAAAAGATTAAGTTTATATCCAAAAACCACCGCAAAAAGCAGAAAACAGCTTATTATGGAGCAGCGTGCTGCGCGTGCAAGAGCAATTGAAATAGTTGTCGTAGTTGGCCTTGTTCTTGCTATGCTTTTCGGCGTTTTGTATACGTATGTTCAGAAAAATGAGCTTACAAAAAGTATTGCTGGTATACAGCAGGAAATCTCTGTTGCAAAAAGTGAAAATGTAAGTCTTAACGCGGAATTGGAAGCGCTTGTTTCCGTTTCGCAGATAGATAGCTATGCCCTTGAGAAGCTTGGTATGACCAGACTTGAATCAAATCAGATAGTTTATATTGATACCTCGGAATACGAGGCAGAGCAGCAGCAACAGGAACAGCAACAGGCGCAGCAAGCGGAAACAGAGCAGACTAATGCGGAATAACCGCGGGAATTCAGCAGTATTATATTGAGAGCCGTATTTTTTTCGGCTCTCAAAAAATATTTTATATAATATATAACTTATAAGAAAGGCGGAAATGATATGACTTCATTCAGAAAAGTGTTCACATCAAGAGCTATGATCCTGTTTTTGGTGTTGGCGCTTTTGTTTGCAACAGATATCGGCCGCCTTTTTTACATACAAGTTGTAAAAGGAGAGGAATACGCCGACAAAGCGCAAAGCCAGCAGCTTTCCGATACGGAGATTGAGGCTAACCGCGGAACGATATATGACAGCGAGGGAAACATACTTGCTCAGTCGGCTACAGTGTGGACTGTATTCCTCGATCCGTCAAATATCACGGACGATAACAGGCAGAAAATTGTCGATTATCTTGCGTCGGAGTTTGAATATGACGATGAGAAAAAGCAGGAACTGCTCGAAAAGAGTAAAGCAGACAGCAAGTATCAAGTCGTTGAGAAAAATGTAGAAAACAGGGAAAAAGAAGAGATAGCCGAATTCGTTTCGGAAAACAAACTTTCCCTTTGCATAGGCTTTGAAGAGGGAACACGCCGTTATTATCCTTACGGAAAACTTGCTTCTTCAGTAATAGGTTTTACTGGAGCTGATAATCAGGGACTTGTCGGAATAGAGTCTTATTATGACGATGAGCTTTCAGGTGTAAACGGCAGAGTTATCACTGCAAAGGACGCAAAGTCAAATTCAATTTCAAACGATTATGAGACTTCCTATGACGCACAGGACGGATATTCTCTTACGCTGACTATCAACACCACAATTCAGTATTATCTGGAAAAAGAGCTTGAAAGAACACTAAACGAGTATTCCGCAAAAGGTTGTTACGGCGTTGTTATGGACTGCAATACAGGTGCTGTACTCGCAATGGCATCACTTCCTGATTATGATTGCAACGACCCTTACAAAATAACTTACGATGTTTACAATAAGGAGCTTGAATCCATAACTGATGAAACGGAAAAATCCGAAAAGCAGAGCGAATACATACAGCGCCAGTGGAGAAATTTCGTAGTTTCAGATACATACGTACCCGGTTCGGTTTTCAAGACCTTTATGGCGTCAGCAGTTCTTGAAGAGGGTGTTGCCACTCTTGACACCACTTATAACTGCACAGGCGCAATACAGGTAGATAAATATACAATGCACTGCCACTATCATCCCGGTCACGGACTTCAGACACTTACTCAGGGTCTTGAAAATTCGTGTAACCCGTTCTTTATTACACTCGGTCAGAAGCTCGGAGTGCATAATTATTATAAATATTTTAATGGCTTTGGCTTTACAGAAAAAACAGGTATAGATGTTCCGGGTGAGGCAAGTCCTCAGTATTACGAAGAAGATGAATACGGTATCGTTGAGCTTTCTTCCGCATCATTCGGTCAGACAAACAGCCTTACTCCCATTCAGGTATGCACAGGACTTTGTGCAATTGCAAATGGCGGAAAACTTCTTACACCTTATGTTGTTTCTGAAATAACTGATGAAAACGGCAACACCGTTTCAAAAACACAAACCAATGTTGTTAGACAGGTAATAAGCGAGGAAACTTCAAAGGAAGTTTGCCAAATGATGCAGTCTGTTGTTGATAACGGCACAGGTAAAAACGCTTATGTTGCAGGTTACCGTGTAGGCGGTAAAACAGGTACTTCTACAAAACTCGGCGAATCGAAACCGGGCGAAAAGGATAAATACATAGTTTCCTTTGCGGCTATTGCTCCTGCTGATGATCCGCAGATAGCAATGCTTATTATTTGCGATGAGCCCAATGTTGATCTCGGCGGCGGCGCAATATGTGCACCGATAGCGGCAACTGTAATTGAGGAAAGCATGGCAGAACTTGGCATAGAGCCTGTATATACTGACGAAGAAAAGAAAGACCTTTCCGTATCCACTCCAAGCGTAATCGGAAAATCTCTTTCAGAAGCTCAGAATACAGTTAAAAACGCAGGCCTTGAAGTTAAGGTAGTTGGCAGCGGAGATAAGGTTCTCAACCAGTCTCCCGCTTCAAGTTCAACTATTCCGTCAGGCGGAACGGTTGTGCTCTATACAGATAATTCAGATAAGCAGACTGTTAAAGTTCCTGATTTCACAGGACTTACCGTTGCGCAGGCAAATAAACTGGCTGCTTCAAATAATCTAAATATAGATATTTCCGGCAACACGGAAAACGATGCTCTTGTTGTTGCTTATAAGCAGAGCGAAGATGCAGGCAAAGAGGTAGAAATTGGTACAGTAGTAACAGTAAGTTTCAAATCAACGAAAGCTGTTTTGGACTGATATATAAAATGGGGGATCACAGATGAAATTATCCGAAATACTAAAAGGGATAAATGTAAAAAACACTTATGAAGATTGCGAGATCACGAATGTTACGCAGGATTCAAGAATGATTGAAGAAGGCTGTTTGTTTGTATGTATCAAGGGAGGCACCTTTGACGGTCATTCAGCCGCAAGAGAAGCACTTGAAAAAGGTGCAGCAGCAGTTCTTGTTCAGGTTGATCTCGGCCTTGACAGGCAGATAATAACAGATGATACAAGGGCAGTGTATTCTTCAGTTTGCGCAAACTTTTTCGGTAATCCTGCCGGTAATCTCAAACTTATCGGTATTACAGGTACAAACGGAAAAACAACAACCACTTTTCTTATGAAGCAAATTCTCGAAAGCGCAGGTAAAAAAGTGGGACTTATCGGTACGGTGCAGAATATGGTGGGTTCAGAGATATATCCTGCCAAATTCACAACACCGGATCCTTATGAACTTCAAAAACTGTTTTCTCTTATGGTTAAAGCCGGCTGTGAATACTGTGTAATGGAAGTTTCTTCACAGGCGCTCGCACAGGGCAGGGTAAACGGGCTTGAGTTTGAAGTTGCAGCTTTTTCAAATTTAACTCAGGATCATCTTGATTATCATAAAACTTTTGAGAACTATTTCGAGGCAAAAAGAATTCTTTTCAAGCACTGTAAAACAGCAGTAACAAATGCAGATGATCCCAACGGACTTAAAATTGTTGCGGATTTTCCCTGCAAAGTGGTCACATATGCAGTGAATACGAATGAAGCGGATTTTGTTGCCAAAAACGTTAAGTTTAAACCGAATGGCGTGGAATATGATCTTGTATGTGAACTTATTGGTAAGGTTCATTGCCCGATACCCGGCAGATTTTCAGTATATAATTCACTATGCGCCGCTTCTGTTGCAGTAACGCTCGGAATAGAATTCGGTACCGTGCTTGACGCTGTTTCAAAATCATCAGGGGTCAAGGGCAGAATTGAAGTCGTACCTACCCCCGGTACAGACTATACGGTTATAATAGATTATGCTCATTCACCGGACGGACTGGAAAATATTATTACTTCTCTTCGTGAGATAGCAAAAGGACGTGTGGTAACCGTTTTCGGCTGCGGCGGAGACAGAGACAAAACCAAGCGCCCCAAAATGGGTAAGATAGCGGCAGAGCTTTCCGATTACTGCGTTGTAACTTCAGATAATCCCCGCTCAGAAAATCCTTCAATGATAATAAAAGATATTCTTGAGGGCATGAAGGGTGTTTCAACTCCGTATACCGTTGTTGAAAACCGCAAAGAGGCAATCAGATGGGCAATGGAAAATGCACACAAGGACGATATTATTCTTCTTGCGGGCAAGGGCCACGAAACTTATCAGATCTTGCCTACAGGCACAATTCATTTTGATGAGCGAGAGGCGGTAGCCGAAATATTAAATGATTTAAATAAAAACAAGGAATAATAAAAGGTGGGAAATCAAATGAGTATAACAGCCGCAGCAGCAATCGCCGCCGTTATTGGCTTTGCCGTAACAGCCGCCCTCGGTTTTGTAATCATACCATGGCTTCATAAGCTTAAATTCGGGCAGACCATTCTTGATATCGGCCCCAAATGGCATAAGAAAAAACAAGGCACACCCAACATGGGCGGTCTCATGTTCATTGTCGGTATATTTTGCGCGTTCATTCTGTCAGCAGTAATCTTTACAGGGCTTGGCGGAAATCTTGAAACAGATTATTCGGCAATAATAACAGGCAGAGAAAAAACTCTGCTCATAGCGGGTCTTTTGCTTGCTCTGGGCTGTGGCATAGTCGGTTTTGCAGATGACTTCACAAAGATAAAGCTTAAAAGGAACGAAGGTCTTACACCTAAGCAGAAAACCTTTGGCCAGTTGATTATGGTAATCGGCTATGTAACTACTCTGTGGATATCTAAAAATACAGTTTGGTATTTTCCATTTATAGGAACAGTTGATTTTTCAAAAAACTTTTTTACGGGCATAATATTTTGGGCGCTGTCAGTTGTAATAGTGTATGGCTGTGTAAACAGTGTAAACCTTACAGACGGAATTGACGGTCTTTGTTCTTCAGTAACCGCAACAGTTGCAGTTACATTCTTGATTATCGCTTTTTCTGATAAGTTCGCTGGTCTTGGCATTCTTTCAGCTTCTCTTCTAGGAGCAATGTGCGGTTTCCTCTGCTGGAACTGGAACCCTGCAAAGGTATTTATGGGAGATACAGGCTCTCTTTTCCTCGGCGGTCTCGTAGCTTCTCTCGGCTTTACAATCAAATGCCCGTTTTTGCTTTTGCCAATCGGCATAATCTATGTCTGCGAAACAATGAGCGATATTATCCAGATAGGTTATTTCAAGATGACTCACGGAAAACGTATTTTCAAAATGGCTCCTATCCATCACCATTTTGAAATGTGCGGCTGGAAAGAAAAGAAAATATGCGTTGTATTTTCAATTGTAAATATTATAGGCTGCGTTATAGCTGTTTTGTGTTATATATTCGGAAATACAAACGCTTAATATAATTTAAATTATTTAAAAATTACTATTACAGAAAGGAAGAAAGCAATGCCGGATAAACTTACCCCTCCGATTAGATATGACAGGCAAAAAAACCGTGCAGGCAAAAAATCACGCGGTTCGGTAATGCCGGAAGGTGGGGAGAAAATAATACGTCCGCAAAAGGGATTGAGATTCAATGAACTCAGAAAATCTTTCTTCATTACCGGCGCATTTGATATTCCGTTTTTTGCACTAACGATAATAATTCTTGCAATCGGGCTTGTAATGCTTTTTTCCGCGTCATACCCGTATTCCTATTTTGAATCGGGAAATTCATATCACTATTTCATAAGGCAGCTGATTTTTGCTGTTATAGGCGTTGCTGCAATGCTGTTTATTTCAAAAATAAACTACAAAATATTCAAAGCCGCGGCACCTTATCTTTTGGGTCTAACGCTGTTTTTGCTTGTTTTAGTTCTTTTTTATCATACAAGCATATCATCTGAAGCAGGTGAGGATTTCAGGCGCTATATACCTGTAGGCGGCTTGTTTACGTTTCAGCCGTCAGATATAGCAAAGTTCACTCTTATCACAACATTAGCAACATATATAAGTATGTTTTCTAAAAAAATGAATACTTTCAAATATGGTATTCTTATTCCCGCCGCAATAATTCTTGTTTACTGTTTACTTATAATGGCTGAAAACCATGTATCGGGAACTATTATTGTAGGTGTTATCGGCGTTTGCTTAATGTTCGTGGGAGGCTCAAATAAAAAGATTTTTATAGTTGGTGTTGCACTGGTAGCCGCTGCATGCTTTGTTGTTTTCAACTTTCCGCAGATACTGCCCGAATATGTTCAGGAAAAACTTAAAGCTTTCACCGATAAAAGCTATGACCCTCTCGGCGCACGCTGGCAGACTAACAATTCGTTGTACGCAATAGGCTCGGGTGGTATGTTTGGAGTTGGACTTGGTAATTCTAAACAAAAATATCTGTATGTTTCCGAACCACAGAATGACTTTATTTTTTCAATCGTTTGTGAAGAACTCGGTTTCGTAGGTGCAGCAGTGATTATACTCCTTTTTGCTGCTCTTGTTATCCGAGCTTTCAAAATAGCTGTTTCAGTCAAGGATAAATTTGCATCTCTTGTTGTTATAGGTATTGCAATTCAGCTTGGAGTACAAGTGGCGCTGAATATTCTTGTTGTAACAGATTCAATTCCGAATACAGGTATCGCGCTTCCGTTTTTCAGTTATGGCGGAACCGCGTTGATGATGATATTAGGCGAAATGGGCGTTGTGCTCAGCATATCACGCCGAGCCAATCAAAAAAAGGCTGATGTTCAGTCTGTTGAATAGGAGTTTAAATGAAGATTTTATTTGCTACGGGCGGAACAGCGGGGCATATCAATCCGGCTCTTGCGGTTGCGTCTTACATAAGGGAAAATTATAAGGATACAGAGATCTTGTTTGTGGGTACTTCAGACCATATGGAGGCAAGGCTTGTGCCCAAAGCGGGTTTTGATTTTAAAACCGTTGATATTTCGGGCTTTCGCCGCTCACTTTCACCCTCTGCAATCGTTTATAATATTAAAACGGTATTCAGAATATTCAAGTCAAAGGGGCAGAGTAAAAAAATCATCAAAGAATTTGCTCCTGATGTCTGCGTAGGTTTCGGAGGCTATGTTTCCGGCCCGGTTATTGAGGAAGCGGCAGAGCTTAAGATTCCCACTTGTATTCACGAGCAGAACGCTTTCCCCGGTATAACCAATAAAACGCTTGCCAAAAAGGTTGATGCCGTTATGGTGACCGTAGAGGACGCTGTTGCAAGGCTTGAGTCAAAAAACACTCCAGTAGTAACGGGTCTGCCCGTAAGAGGAGAAATATTGAAGGCTGACCGTGATTTTGCAAGAGCGCAGCTCGGTATAGGCGATAAACCGCTGGTGCTTTCATTCGGCGGCTCTCTCGGGGCAGCGCCTATAAATGAAGCTATGTATGATATATTACTTAAAAGCGCAGAGAGCGGTAAGTATTATCATATACATTCCGTTGGCACAAACGGCGGAGAATATCTTGATAAATTTGAGAAAGCCGGATTTAAGGACGGCAGAAAAGGAACTGTCGAAGTCAGGAAGTATATAGATAATATGGATATCTGTATGGCTGCTGCTGATCTTGTTATCGGCAGAGCGGGAGCTTCAACTTTGTCTGAGATTGAAGCGCTCGGCAAAGCTTCAATACTTATTCCAAGTCCTTACGTTGCCGAAAATCATCAGTACCATAATGCTATGGCACTGGTAAAAAGAAACGCCGCAAGAATCATTGAAGAAAGTGATCTTACTTCAGAGCGGCTTCAAAGTGTTATTGACGAAGTTCTTTCAAATAAAGAAGAACTTGCTGAAATTGAAAAAAATGCCAAAGGTATGGCAATTAATGATTCTGCAAAAAAAATAGCAGAGATTATAGTGTCTCTCGGAAGTAAATAATTTAGCAAAGAGCCGTTGTTTGCATAGAATAATACAGAATATGCAGGCAGGTGGCTAATTTGGAAAAACTTATAATAACCGGTAATCAGCCTCTCGGCGGTGAAATATCCGTACACGGCTCAAAAAACGCGGTATTGCCAATACTTGCGGCAACATTGCTCATAAGGGGAGAAACAGTTTTACATAATGTTCCCAATCTGAGCGATGTAAACGCATCAATAGAGATTTTAAGACATTTAGGTGCTCGCGTTGCACGAGAAAAAAGTTCGCTTATTATCGATACTTCTAATATAGTTAATAATGATATTCCCGAGGAAATGATGCGCGAAATGCGCTCTTCAATTATATTCCTGGGTTCGCTTGCAACTCGCTGCAAGGAGGCGCTTATATGCCCACCTGGCGGTTGTGATATAGGCGTAAGACCTATCGATCTGCACCTTAGCTCTCTTAAAAAGCTTGGCGCTCAAATTACTGAAAACGGAAGTTGTATTCATTGCCGTGCTCCAAAGTTACACGGGGCAAAAATATTTCTCACATTTCCAAGCGTGGGTGCAACAGAAAATATTATAATTTCTTCAGTTTTGGCGAGGGGCAAAACAACCATCATAAACGCAGCCAGAGAGCCTGAAATAAGTGACCTTGCGTCATTTCTTAATTCGTGCGGAGCAAAAATTTTTGGTGCGGGCGAAAGCACTGTTGAGATAGAGGGCGTTGATGAACTTTATCCAAATTCGCATACTATTATTCCTGACAGAATTGTAGCTTCAACATATATGTGTGCAGGTGCGCTTCAGGCAAAAGAGCTTGTAATTAAAAATATCCGTGCTGCGCATCTTGTCCCCATAATTCCCGTTTTTACTGAAATGGGTTGCAGAATTTATCTTTCGGGAAACGATCTTAAACTTGTATCACCAAAGAGACTAAAACGGGTTAAAAATATAAAAACCATGCCGTATCCGGGCTTTCCAACGGATTGCCAGAGCATACTTATGGCGGTTTTATCAAAGGCAAAGGGTACTTCTGTATTCAATGAAAGTGTTTTTGACAGCAGATATAAGCATATAAGCGAACTTCGTCGTTTTGGTGCAGATATCACAGTCAATGACAGAATAGCTGTTGTAAACGGCGTCAGAGAGCTTTACGGAGCAAATGTATATTCAACCGACTTGCGCGGTGGTGCTTCTCTTGTGCTCGCAGCTCTTGCCGCAAACGGCACTTCAACAGTAGGAAATTTATCTCATATTGACAGAGGTTATGAATATATAGAAAAGAATCTCAGAAAAATAGGAGCGGTTATAGAGAGAAAAGATTATGAAGGATAATAAAAAAAGGAAGCGGAGCGTCTCCGAAAAAAGCTATGCTTCAAGAGCACCGCTCAGTGATCTGGAGCCGCCGCAGATTTACAGGGGAAACAGTCAGCGGGGAAGAGCATTATCAAAAGAGCCCACAAGAAATCAAACACGCCGCAGGCAAAATAAAAAAAGGCGGTTAAAAAACAGCGTCAGAAGAGCGCTGCTCGCGTTTTGCCTGTTGGTGGTGCTTATAGCGTTCGGGGTAACTCTTTCCCTTACAGTGTTTTTTAAAACTGAGATAATAACGGCACAGGGAAGCGGCATCTACGCTGAGCAGCAGATAATTGATGCGTCAGGTATCAATTCAGAAAACAATTTGTTTTTGATTGATAAAGATGAAATATCAAGCAGAATAACTCGCCAGTTGCCGTATATAGGCAAAGTTACAGTTGAAAGAAAACTGCCCAATACAGTTAATATAGAAGTGTCTGATACATTTGCTTCTTATGCAGTTGAAAATCCTGATGGCTCATATATTCTTATGGATGCAGATTTCAAAGTGCTTGATAACGCCTCCGCCCAAAATCCGGCTGACACAGTAATGATAAGCAAGGCAGATATAAGTAAATCAGATCCCGGTTCAGAAATAGTGTTCAGTGATAAAGCAGTTCAAGACAGGATCGCTCAGATTGCTAAGGCTGTTAATGAGGCAGAAATGACCCAGGCAACTGAAATATATACAGAGGGCGTAAACAGTAATTACATAGTCTATATGGATCGTATAACATTTGAATTGGGAAGTCTTGATAACCTTGATGATAAGATTGTAAGAGGTCTTGCATCGTGTGAAAAGCTTGATGAGAACGGTTCAAATATGCGGGGAAACTTGAATTTAACTGTTGACAAGCAATCGTACTTTACACCTGAATAATGTAAAATTTACTGTAAAGAAAATCACTTTACAAAATTTTACAATTTTCAACAAAAATTTTATGATTTGTCTAATATGCACAAATTATAATTCAAATCTTTTCTAAAGTTTGAAATAAATAATCATGAAAAGTAGAAAAAAATATTGCAAAACGATTACAATATTGTTACAATAAGAAAGTAAAGACAACTC
>URIN01000009.1 GCA_900547915.1 uncultured Clostridium sp.
AGATAGGAGTCCGTCTCGTGGGCTCGGAGATGTGTATAAGAGACAGATAGTATGTATCGAGTATAACCCGAAATGTAAATAAATTCAATATAATCTTGACAATTTAAAATTTCAAATATATTCTTATACTGAATAAGTTTTATTATTACGGCTTTTGCCGATATACTGAGAGAGGTGTTTTTATGCAGGATTTTCTTGATATGCTTACCTCCGTAATGCGGTATGCTTTTCCAATTTCGGCGGTGATAGTTATTTTGACCTGTGTTGTTTCGCTTTTCAGGAACAGACCCAGAGTGCATAAAATGGCACAGTTGACTGATGAGAACAACGATTCTGTAATTGAGATAAATCATTGGGAAACTTCTATAGGAAAGTCAAAGGCAAATGATATTGTGCTGCCGCTTCCGTCAGTTTCCCGTTTTCACGCTGTTATCGCCAAAAAAAGCAGAGATTGGGTGGTAACGGATACCTTTTCTAAAAACGGAATACTTGTAAACGGCAAAAAGATAGAAGGCAAGGCTGTTATTGAGGACGGAGATGTTATTTCAATAGGCACCGTCCCGCTTAGGTTTGAATGTGCGGACGCTATTTCAAGCTCAACAAAAAAACAGATAAGGCAGAATGCCGGCGGTCATACCGTTGCTTATGCTGTTCTTGTTGATGTAAAGAGCCGTAAACCTGTTTATCTTAAAAGGAATGATGTTCTTATAGGCAGGGGAGAGCAGTGCGATATAAGAATACTTTCGGATACTGTTTCATCAGAACACGCAAGAATTTATAAAACTACGCGCGGCTGGGCTCTGTGCGATCTTGATTCACACAACGGCACTAAGCTCAACGGCAGATACCTTACCCAGACTCAGCTTATTTTCGATGAGGATACGATTACTTTCGGGGACAGGGTATTTATCTTTTATGAAAAGTGAGGCGAAGCCCGATGGGAAAAGAAAAAAAGGCAGTAAAAAAGAAAAAACTGCCTAAAATTAAACCTATAAATAATTTTGCCCTTATGGCTTTCCTCACACTGTTTGAGGTCATTACCGCGTTTATGTCAGCATACGCGGCTGAAGATGCCATAAGCGTTCAGGCTCTTGCGGCTATGGGCATACTTATAGTTGTGGAATGGGTTTACCTTATTGTGTTTTACACGGTAATGCACAGACGCAATTTTGAACTTGAAATGATAGCGTTCTTCCTGTGCGCAACAGGCATTTCGGTTATTGCGTCTGTAAGTCCGTCTGCGGCGCTCAAACAGTGCTTTATGATAGTAGCGGGCGTTATCGTATATATAGTTATGGTGTTCCTGCTCGGAAATGTAGACCTGTGTATGAAACTAAGGCTTCCCGTTGCCATAGCAGCTCTGCTGCTCCTGCTTGTCAATTTGGTAATAGCAGAAACAACAAACGGTGCCAGAAACTGGATAAGAATAGGCGGAGAAAGCTCAGGTATAATGCTTCAGCCTTCAGAGTTTGTTAAAGTTGCATTTATATTTGTAGGTGCAGCAACTCTTGAAAAGATACAGACTAGCAAAAATATTTTTGCTTTTATCGGCTTTTCTGTGGCGTGCGTTGGCTCGCTTATACTTATAAAGGATTTCGGTACTGCGCTGATATTCTTTGTAACATTCCTTATAATTGCCTTTATGACATCAGGCGATATAAAAACAATAATCCTTGCAATAGCTTCCGCTGTGCTCGGTGCAGGCATCGTGCTTAAATACCGTTCATATGTTATGGCCCGATTCTCCGTTTACCGGCATGTGTGGGAAGCGGATTACTATAATTCAAGCGGTTATCAGCAAACAAGAACTCTTATTGGCCTTGCCTCGGGCGGGCTTTTCGGCCTCGGTATAGGAAACGGATATACACGCACGGTTTATGCGTCAACTACGGACCTTATCTTCGGTGTTATCTGTGAGGAGTGGGGTTATATTTTCGGTATAATCCTTGTGCTTGCATTTGTTGCAATAGCTGTGTCAGCTCTGGTCAATTCAATAGCCGCGCGTTCAACATTTTATTCAATAGCGGCTGTCGCAGCAGCAGGTCTTATGCTTTTCCAGACAGCTCTCAATATTTTCGGTATAACCGATGTTCTGCCGCTTACCGGTGTAACACTTCCGTTTGTAAGCCAGGGCGGTTCATCAATGATAAGCTGTTGGGCGATTCTTGCGTATATCAAAGCATCTGATGTGCGTACCTATAATTATCTGGGAGGCGCGAAGAAGAAATGAAAATGATTACCAAAAGAGGAATTTTCCTCTGGATTTTATGCGCTCTTTTCATATGCGGCATAGCGTTTCTGACTTTCAGCCTTGTAACAGAAGGCTCTGACTGGGTCATGAAAAATTATAACCGCCATGTTTACAGTGACGGTCAGCTTATCGCCGCAGGTGCTATAAAAGATAAAAACGGCGTTGTTCTTTCAGAATCTAAAGACGGCAAAAGAGTTTACAGCGATGATAAGGAAACACGCCTTTCAACACTTCATGTTGTTGGTGATACAAGAGGATTTATTTCAACAGGCGTTCAGACTCAGTTTGAATCACAGCTTGTGGGGTATAATGTTATTGACGGTGTTTATAATATCAAAAAGAACTCAGGCGGCAACGACCTGGTGCTCACTATTGACAGTGAGATAAACAAAGTTGCCCTTGATGCTCTCGGCGATTATAAAGGCACTATCGGTGTCGTTAACTATAAAACGGGCGATATTATTTGTATGGTATCAAACCCAACTTATGATGTTGACAATGTGCCGTCCGACATCAACACCTCGAGTGAGTACGAGGGCGTTTATATAAACAGATTTCTTACGGGTCTTTACACTCCAGGCTCTACTTTTAAAGTTGTTACAGCTATAAGTGCCCTGCAGAATATCGGTGATGATATTTATGACAGGAAATGGGAGTGCGACAAAGTGTATGATGTTGACGGAATTGAAGAAGATAATATCATCTGTAACGCGCGCCACGGCACTATAGATTTTGAAAAAGCGTTCGCAAAGAGCTGTAATATAACATTCGGTAAAATAGCCATTGAGCTCGGTCCTGAGAAACTTGCAGAAACGGTTAATTCTCTCGGCCTTACACAGGCTGTAACCGTAAGCGGAACCATCGCTTCTTCTGAAAGCAGATTTTTCTTGGAAGCAGGCGATGCTGACGCTTATACAGGTTGGACGGGAATAGGACAGGGAGATACGCTTGTTACTCCCGCTGCTATGCTGCGCCTTATGTGTGCAATAGCAAATGACGGTAAAGCCGTTTCTTTTAACATCGTGGATAGATTTGAAAATTCATCGGGTGATGTTGTTGATATCGGTTACACAAGCACTGAAACACAGGTGCTCAGCTCTGATATAGCATCTCAGATGAAGAGCCTTATGAGAAACAATGTTAAAGTTCAGTACGGAGAAAGTAAGTACAAAGGACTTAATCTCTGCGCTAAATCAGGTACTGCACAGATAGATGATGTTGATGAGCACAATACCGCCTGGTTTGTTGGATTTATGGATGACGAAGAGCACCCCTATGCGTTTGTTGTAGTTGCTGAGCGTGGTAATTCCGGCTCGCAGACAGCAGGTCCAATGGCAAAGAAAGTGCTCAACGCCATTAAAGACAGCGAAAGCGATTGATCGAGGAACAGATATTTTGGAATATACTGAAATACAAACGGACAGCACCACCGAAAAAGCGGTGCTCATCTGTGTTGATACAGGTGATTTTGACGCAGAAGCGTCAGTAAAAGAACTTGAGGAACTTGCAAAAACGGCGGGCGCTGAGGTGCTCGCCGCGATTATTCAGCGGCGTGAGGCACCATCGCCGTCATCATATATCGGCCTGGGCAGACTTGCCGAACTTGTTGATTTCTGCAATTCCAATGATGTGGATATTGTTATTGCGGACGGTGAGCTTTCACCTGTTCAGGTCAGGAATATTGAGGATGCGTGCGGAGTGCGCACTGTTGACAGAACTGCGCTGATACTTGATATTTTTGCCGCCCGCGCAAGGAGCGCTGAGGGTAAGATACAGGTCGAACTCGCACAGCTCAAATATCTTCTTCCCCGCCTATCAGGTCAGGGAAAAAGCCTTTCAAGACTTGGCGGCGGTATAGGCACAAGAGGCCCCGGCGAAACAAAACTTGAAACGGATAAGCGTCATATAAGGCGAAGAATAGAGCATCTTAATGACAGCCTTGAAAAGATAAGAAAACGCCGCCTTGCCACCCATACCCGCAGGCAGAAAAACGCGGTTCTTTCCGCCGTTATAGTAGGATATACAAACGCGGGCAAATCAACTTTGATGAACAGACTTACAAATGCGGGCGTGCTTGCTGAGGACAAGCTTTTTGCAACACTTGACCCCACCGCAAGAAGGCTTGCTCTGCCTGACGGCAGGCATATTATGCTTGTTGATACGGTAGGTCTTGTGCGCCGTCTGCCACACCAGCTCGTAGACGCTTTTCGCTCAACGCTTGAGGAGGCGCTGTGGGCAGATGTTATCCTTAATGTGTGTGATGCTTCAAGTCCCGAGTGCGCAGAGCATATAAAAGTGACTAACGACCTGCTGTCATCACTCGGATGTGACGGTAAACCCGTAATAAATGTTCTTAATAAATGTGACCTTGCCCCTGAAATGCTTGATTACCCTGTAATAGGTTCCAGCGTAAGAATAAGCGCAAAAATAGGCTATGGTATGGATGAACTGCTTGATGCCGTTTCAAAAGCGCTTCCTGCGTCAAGGCGCAGGGTAACACTGCTTATCCCGTTTTCGCACGGGGAAATACTCGGTGAGATAAGAAAATACGGCGAGGTAATTTCAGAAAAGTATACTGACGAGGGTACTGAGATAGACGCTTTTGCCGATGTTTCATATCTTGATAAAATAAGTGAATATATTTTGTAAAACCTAATAATATTTCTCGCCGCCGTTTCATAAAATCATTATGAGGTGGTTTTATGAAAATGTTTACGCTCAGGCTCAAACCGAAAACTATTTTCGGACTTATTCTGATAGCGGCGGGCATTATAGTTATTGCTATAACTTTCTTTTCGAATCATGCGGCTTTAAGCAGACCGGCGGCAAACGCCATAACACTTGAAACGGATGCGCAAAGAGAAGAATATCTGACCTCACTCGGCTGGGAATTTAAAACACCGTGCGAGGAAAAAGAGGTTCAGATACCGCAGGAATTTAATGATACATATACGGATTATAATGAGATCCAGAAGACTCAGGGTTTTGATCTGGAAGATTACAAAGGCCAGACCGCAACCGTCTATACCTATAACATAACTAATTATGCAGGTTATGAAAACAGGGATTGCATATACGCAAATCTGCTTGTATGCGGCGGTGTGCTCATTGGCGGAGATGTTTGCTCAACTTCCGTATCAGACGGCTTTATAGAGGCGCTACAGAAGGAATAAAAAATGGAAAGACTTGACAAGTTTTTATCCCGAGAACTGAATATTACACGCAGTGAGGCAAAATCGCTGATAAGATCTGGCGTTGTAGCAGTTAATTCATTGCCCGCCAAAACAGCTGATATGAAAATAGAACCCGGAACAGACCGTGTTTCGGCGAAAGGTGCCGATATTTCATATAATAAATATGTGTATATTATGATGAATAAGCCTAAGGGCGTTATCTCATCGTCTGACGGGCGTAAAACAGGCGAGAAAACTGTGGTGGATATTCTGCCGCAGGAAATGAAACGAAAAAATCTTTTTCCCGCCGGCAGGCTGGACAAGGATACTACAGGTTTTGTTCTTATTACAGATAACGGCGAATTTGCGCATGATATCTTGAGCCCCAAAAATCATATAGAAAAAACATATATTGCTGTGTTGGACAGGCCTTTTGACAATGCCGTAAAAACAGATTTTGAAAATGGTATGGAGCTTAACGGAGAAAAATGTATGCCCGCTGTTCTTGAAAGTTTAAGCGCCGACAATAAGCTGGCAAAAATTATTCTGAAACAGGGTATGTATCATCAGATAAAAAGAATGTTCAAAAAACATTCAATAACCGTACTTGAACTTAAGCGTATTGCAATGGGCGGTCTGAAACTGGATGAAAATTTGGCACCCGGCGAAGCAAGGTTTATTGACAAAAAAGAACTTTCGCTTGTTACTTCTGACGATTCTATGTACATTTTATGATGAAAAACACTATATATTGTGGTTTTTTGAGGCTGGAAAAATTAGTTTATGCAAGTTTAACAAAAAAGCATAAAAATTTTGGCAAAAAGCTTGCAAAATGTTTAACACCCTTGTATAATATGAACAAGATAAAGCAGTTGCTTTTGTGCATAATTTCAAGCGGTTTTTTATTAAGGAGGAGTTATTTTGCCTAACAGATTATTCCAGGGCCTTGTGAATCAGATGAGAGATACAATGGACCGTGATTTGGGCGTTGTAGACGAGAGCGGAACAGTCATCGCATGTTCAGAGCTCGGCCAAATAGGTGAAATCAGAAAAGGTGTTGTTTCCGCCGGCGTTTTTGCAGGACTTCAGACCTGCGTAGACGGCTGTACCTATAAAGCTTTCGGAAATTCGGTTCACCCTGAATACGCCGTTTTTGTAGATATGACGGATGATTTGAGCAAGCACTATTCTGATATTATTTCCATTGCGTTCAATCAGATAAAGCAGACCAATGACGAAAAGTTTGACAGATCAAATTTCGTTAAAAATGTTATACTTGACAACATTCTTCCTGGCGATATATATATAAAAAGCCGTGAACTGCATTTCAATAATGACGCCACAAGAGTTGTGTTTATAATCAGAGTTCCTCAGAAAACAGATGTTTCTGTTTTTGATGTAATTCAGAACTTCTTCCCGGACAAGGCAAAAGATTTTGTCATCAACGTAAACGAAACTGATATTGCGCTTGTAAAAGAAGTGCGTCCCAACGTTGAGATGAAAGATCTTGAAAAACTTGCCCGTTCTATCTGTGATACACTCTCAACTGAGTTCTTCTGTACAGCTGTTGTAGGTATAGGCACTTGCGTAACGGGTGTAAAAGATCTTGCCCGCTCATTTAAAGAGGCACAGGTTTCTCTTGAAGTTGGTAAAGTATTTGATACCGAGCAGCCTATCGCAAGCTATGAAAATCTCGGTATTGCACGCCTTATTTATCAGCTTCCCACAACTCTGTGTGAAATGTATCTGAAAGAGGTATTCAAATCAGGTTCAATAGACTCGCTTGATCAGGAAACTTTGTTTACCATTCAAAAATTCTTTGAAAATAACCTCAACGTCTCAGAAACAAGCCGTAAACTGTTCGTACACAGAAATACACTTGTTTACAGACTTGAAAAAATTAAAAAGATAACCGGCCTCGATTTAAGAGAATTTGATGACGCTATAGTGTTTAAAGTAGCACTTATGGTAAATAAATATCTTGAATCCAGTCCTGTTAAGTATTAAATCAGAACAATTTCGGCAATACTTTTTGTGTTGCCGAATTTTTGTTTTTATCTTGAGTTAAGTACGATATGAATAGTCTTTTTTACAAATACCCATCCAATGTATTGCTTGTTACAAATTCATTACATAATTTACAAAATAGAAACATTTTGTCCTTGATTTATTATGTGAATTGCTTTATTATATATAAGTGGTATAGTTTAAAGAATTAAATCTGCTTGAATAAATTAAAGAGGGAAATAAAAAGTGATTGAATTTCGTGATGTTACCAAGGTGTACGGCAGTAACGGCACCAAGGCTCTCAATAATGTAAATATAAAAATTGAGGACGGTGAATTCGTTTTCGTAGTCGGCGCGTCTGGCGCGGGTAAAAGTACTTTCCTCAAACTCATTATGCATGAGGAAAAACCCACAGAAGGCGTTGTTATAGTAGGCGATTACCGTTCAGACACTTTAAAGAAAAAACAGGTGCCTTATTACAGAAGAACAATGGGCATAGTTTTCCAGGATTTCCGACTTATTCCCAAAATGAGCGTTTATGATAACGTTGCTTTCGCAATGCGCGTTATCGGCGCAAAGGAAAAGGAAATCAGAAAAAGAGTTCCGTATATTCTTCAGCTTGTAGGACTTTCCCATAAGGCACGCTCAATGCCAAATGAGCTTTCAGGCGGTGAGCAGCAGCGTGTTTCGCTTGCTAGAGCGCTTGTAAACAATCCAAAGCTTATAATTGCGGACGAGCCTACCGGTAACGTAGACCCTGAAATGAGCCATGAGATTGTTGAAATGCTCACAAAGATAAATAACAACGGCACAACCGTTATAATGGTTACACACGAGCACACACTTGTAAAAGCGTTCCCGCGCCGTGTAATCGTTATCAAAAACGGCGAGGTTGTTTCCGATACTCCGGATCCGACACACGCTCAGTTTGAATCGGCTCAGCCGGAAAAATCAACGGATATGTATTTCTTCAACGAGGATGTTAAACTCGGCAGTGAGATTGAAGATATTTTTGAAACTATTGACGACGGTTCTTCACCCGCCGAAAATGAAGATGCAAAAGACGGAGGTGAGGAATAATGACCGGATCCAGCTTCAGATACCTCTTTAAAGAGGGCTTCAGAAATACATGGTCAAACAGAATGATGAGTATTGCGTCAATTTGTGTTCTTATGAGCTGTCTTGTTCTTATTGGCTGCGCTTCAATGATATTCCTCAACATTGAATCTCTTCTTGGCAGAATTGAAGAAGAAAATGTTGTTATGGTATATATTAAAGATGATACGGCAGATGCTGATATAACGGCGATGGGCAACAGCCTTAAAGGCATAGATAACGTAAAAGAAGTAGAGTTCGTTCCAAAAGAGGACGCATGGGCAGAGCAGCTTTCTACTATGGACGAGGCTCAGGCAAAGTTCTTCACGGAAATTAGTTCTGACATTCCTCTTCCTGACGCATATAAAGTTACGATAGATGATCTGACTTATTTTGATCAGACAGTTAATCAAATAGAAAAATTAAATCATATCGATACAATCAGAGAAAACAAGGACCTTGCGGAAAAACTTGTTACTATCCGACACGGTGTTGAGGTTATTTCAATAGTAATTGTTGCGGTCCTTCTTGCGATAAGTGTGTTCATTATTTCAAATACGATCAAACTTACCGTTTACTCAAGAAGACTTGAAATCAGCATTATGAAATCCGTTGGTGCTACAAACAGTTTTGTAAGGCTGCCGTTTGTTGTAGAGGGTATGATACTCGGTATAATTTCCGGTATCATTTCGCTGGGGCTCGTATGGGCGTTCTATGAATTTGCTATTCACCAGTTCAGTGATCTCCTCACTTCGCTTCAGCTTGACGCACTCAACTTTGCGGATTTCGCGCTTCCAATGCTCGGAATTTTTGTTGCAATAGGTATTGTAACCGGTGTTGGCGGAGCGTTGATTTCAATGAGCAGATATCTTAATAAGGAAGGCAGTGAGATAAGTGCAATCTAAAATAAAAGGCAAAACGCTTTTAAGATTTCTTTGTCTTGTGTTCAGCGTGATGCTTGTATTTACCACAGCTTTTACCGCGCAGGCGAAATCAAGTTCTGAACTGAATAAGGAAAAAGATAAGATAGAAGCGGAAATCGCAGACTCTAAAAAAGAAATAGAATCTCTTAAATCACAAAAAGCGGACAAGCAGGCATATGCTGATGCTCTTATGGAGCAAGTTGATCTGCTTCAGGACAAGCTGGATAACCTTGAGGATAGCAAAGAGGCTCTCCAGAATGAAATAAATGCTGTTCAGAAAAGAATAGAAGAAACTCAGGCTGAGATTGAAAAGGCAGAAGCAGAGATTGAGGCAAAGGAAAAAGAATTCGACAGTGTTTATGAAGAGTATTGCCAGAGACTTCGCGCAATGTATATTTCAGGCAACGTTTCAATGCTTGAAGTATTGCTCGAAAGCGGTGATATAAGCTCAATTCTTACAAGAGCCGAAATGGTTAAATCTGTTTCTGAGCAGGACAGCGCTACTCTTGATGATCTTATGAAAAAGATGGAGGAGATAAATAAAGAACGCGAAGAGCTTGCTCAGGATAAGATTCAGCTCGGCAAGGATAAGGATAGTCTTAATTCCCGCAAAGCGGAACTGCAGGAATCAATAGATGACTATAATGCTTCCAAAAAGGAGCTTAACGCTCAGGTTGCAGAATGTAATGCTGCAATCAGGAGTATTGAAAATACACAGGCTGAAATTCAGGAGACGATTGACGATAATTCAGAAGAACTTGCCGCAATAAATGAGGCTCTTAATTCTTCAAGCAATAAACCGGGTGATGATAATTACACACCGGGCACAGGTCAGCTTGCGTACCCCACAAGTTACAGAACAATTTCAGCAGGCTATCCTAATTACAGCAATGGTTCTTACCACGGCGGTGTAGACTGGCCGTGTCCTACAGGTACAGCTGTTCACGCATCGGATTCAGGTGTTGTAGTAATTGCTAAAAAGCTTACATACAGCTACGGTCAGTATATTCTTATTGACCACGGTAACGGACTTTCAACTCTTTATGCTCATAATTCTTCACTTGTTGTAAGCCAAGGCCAGTCAGTGCAAAAAGGTCAGATAATAGCTTACTCTGGTGCAACAGGTAACGCAACCGGTCCTCATGTTCATTTTGAGGTAAGACTTAACGGAACCAGAGTAAATCCGATGAATTATCTTTAATTAATTACAAAAATTTAATACATATAAAAAGATTGTAAATAATATTTACAGTAACTTTAATTTATTATATAATAGGAAGTGGAGTCAATGAAACTTTTAGGCATACTCAAACAGGGAATGTGTGTTTTGTTGGCTTCACTATTTGTTTTTTTATTCACCTTATCTCCTTGTAATCAAAATATTACCGTTACAGCTGCAGAACTTACGCCGCAGCAGGAAAAGGCACAGCTTGAGCAGAAGATAAAAGAAGCAGAGGAAAAACTGCGTCAGCTTGAGGCTCAGTCGTCCAGCACTCAGGAATATTTTGATACGCTTTCGGATAAGATAGATTATCTTGACAGGCAGTATGAGCTTGTCAGCGGAGAAGTAGAAAAAGATAAAAATCAGGTAGAGATTTTAAAAAACACCTATGCTGAAAATGAAAAAGAAATAGCTTCAATAGGTGATGAGATAGAACAGCTCAAAGCAGATTGTGCCGCCGCAGAGGAAGAATTTTCAGAGACATACAAAGCGTTTTCAAAGCGTATGCGAGCAATGTATATAAGCGGAGAAACGAATATTCTTGCATTTCTCATAACAAGCAATGATATTTCACAATTATTGACAAGGCTTGAGATGATAAAACGTGTTTCTGAGATGGACGGCGACCTGCTTGAAACCATCAATAAGGAAATTGATGAAATAAACACTTCACGTGATGAGATAACGAAGAAAAGAGCGGAACTTCAGGTTACACAGGTCACGCTTGAAAACACAAAAACATCACTTGAGGCCGCCATTCCCGAGCTTGAGCAGAAACAACAGGAGCTTTCGGCAAAAAAAGCTGAACTTGATAAGGAGCGCGGGGGCGCAAATACACTTCTTAAACAACTCAATGATGAAACAGGCAATTACACTGAATATCTAGAGGATAATAAAGCTGCGATGGCAGAAGTAGATGCTGCTATCGAGGCCGCAGAAGATAAATATGATGATAGTTCCAAAGATGATGATACCACTCAGGAAAAGCCAACTTCTGACGGCTCATCTGAAGATACAACTGGCACAACATCGGACGGTTCATCTGGCAGCAAATATATCAGCCTAACTTATCCTGTGCCGTCACAGACAAAAATAACTTGCGGCTTTGGAGAATATTCGGGCCACAGCGGAGCTGATTTCAGCTGTCCCTCTGGCTCTAAGGTGGTTGCCGCCGAGTCCGGCACAGTTATCATTTCAGAAGATCTTAAAAATGCTGACGGAACTTACAGAAGCTATGGCAGATATATAGTAATTAAACACGATAAAACAACTTCGTCCGGAGATGCTGTATATACGCTTTATGCTCATAATTCGGAAAGGCTTGTGTCAGCAGGTCAGCACGTTGAAAAGGGTCAGCAGATAGCAAAGTCCGGCTCAACGGGCAATTCAACGGGTCCGCATTGTCATTTTGAAGTAAGGACTCCAAGCTCAAGCTATTCTTCATGTAAAAATCCTGCCCTTTACTTACCGTAAGGGCGGATGAATTTAAGGGTAAAAATTTATTTATAAGGTTGCTGAATTGTAATGAAGCACAATAAAACATTAAAATTATTATCTGCGCTGCTTGCTGTGGTAATGGCGTTAACACCTCTTTCCTCGGGTTTTATTCCCGTTATTGCTGCCGATGAATCTTCTACGTCCGGGCAGGAGAGCACAACCGATGGGCAGATGACCGAAGAGGAAAAGCGTGAGGAAGCAAGAAAAAAGCTTGAAGCACAGAAAGCTGTGCTGGATGCTGATCTTCAGGCGCTGGAACAGCGCTTGAAGGCGCTTGCAGGCGATTCTAAAAATACAGAGGAATATATAAACGCGCTTGACGAAAAAATAGGCATCATAAATCAGCAGCTCACTGTCCTTGACGAACAGGTTTTGGATTATGAAGAAGATATTAAAGTCCTTCAGACAAATATTGAAACGAATCAGAAGCAGGCTGATGAGCTTCAGGCTCAAGTTGATGCTGTTCAGGCGGAACTTGATGTATTAAATGAAAAATTTATGGCAAAGTACGATGCATACTGCCTTCGCATGAGAGCCATTTACATATCAGGAAGTTATAATCTTATTACCGCTCTTTTAACCTGCAGCGACATATCAAGCCTTTTGACACGTTATGAAATGATAAAAGCTGTGTCAAAGAGTGACGCGGAACTTATGCAGGAAATTCAGGAGCAGACGAATCAAATACTTGAGCGCGAATCTGACTTGAACGAAAAGAAAACGGCGCTTGATAATACAAATATTACTTTGCTTGCGCAGCAGAATGAGTTAAAGTATAAGCAGGAATCACTTACGCAGGCGCAGGAAGATATCGCGTCAAAGAAGATAACATTGGCGCAGGATAAAGCGGAAAGTGATCAGCTTTTTGCATTGCTCACTGCTCAAACAGGTATGTATACTGAATACAGAAACGAGGACGCTTCTCTCAGCCAGGCGGCGGAACAGCAGATCGAGGATCTTATGAACGGCGTTATTTCACCGGAAGAAGTATCTGATTTCACAACGGGCAACAGAGATGATGATCCTACTGTAATTTATAATAACACGGATGTTTATAATAAGTCAGACGGCGTTTACAATATGACTTATCCGGTTCCCGGTCATTATACGATCTCTGCGGGCTTCCCGAATTACAGCAATGGCTCTTACCACGGCGGAATAGATTTTCCGTGCCCCACAGGTTCTAAGGTGGTTGCGGCTCAAAAAGGTGTAGTTGCAGGTGTTAAGCGCCTTGATTACAGTTATGGTTATTATGTGCTGATTTATCATGGAACTGATGCAGACGGTGCTAAGGTCTTTACACTTTATGCCCACAATTCGGAAATTCTTGTTTCTCCCGGAGATTCAGTTTATAAAGGTCAGCAGATCGCAAAATCGGGCTCAACCGGCAATTCTACCGGACCTCACTGCCATTTTGAGATTAGAGCTGGCGGCACAAGAATAAATCCGAAGAATTATTTAAGCAAATAAGTTATGAATAAAATCAATTACAGCAAAAAAACAGAATCAATTATTGAAGAAAACAAGAGAGAGCAGATTCTGCCCTCTCTTTTAATTCATGCGTGTTGCGCTCCGTGTTC